>NZ_JBNNVR010000040.1:0-42114 GCF_050280645.1 Pseudomonas sp. NPDC089554 | reverse complement strand
CGGTACACGTCGATGATGTAGCTGATCGACTCGAAGATGTAGAACGAGATGCCGATCGGCAGCAGCACGTGGGTGAGGATGAACGGGTCCAGGCCGAACGAGGTGATGATCGCGTTCATGCTGTCGACGCCGAAGTTGGCGTACTTGAAGTAGCCCAGGATCGCCAGGTCAACGCCCACGCCCAGCAGCAGCCAGCGCTGGGCAGGCTTGGTGCGCACGCCGGCGGCGCCGACTTTCAGGCCGATCCAGTAGTTCCACAGGGTGACGCCGGCGAACAGGGCGAGGAAGTCCACCCGCCACCAGGCGTAGAAGATGTAGCTGGCGATCAGCAACAGCAGGTTGCGATAGCGGTTCCCGCTTATGTAGTACAAGCCGAGGAAAACCGGCAGGAACAGGAACAGGAACACGTTGGACGAGAAGACCATCCCGGTTCTCCTTGTTAGTACAGCATCCAGGGCACAGCGCCCCCCAAACCCCCCATGAAACATGGAAGGTCACCTCGGTCCCTGTGGGAGCGGGCTTGCCCGCGAATGCGCCCGACTGGGCAACGGTGCTGAACCTGCTGACGCATTCGCGGGCAAGCCCGCTCCTACAGGGTTTTCTATTTCTTGCTTTGCACGTTTGGGTCGTACACCCGGGTCACGTCGCCGCCCAACCGGAAGCTGTTGAACGGCTGCATCTCATGCTTGCGTTGCTGGGTGTCGCCCACGCATTGGTACAGCGCGCACCACGGCTCCAGCCAGGCGTACTTGCTGTCGACCTTGAGGTCGTCCATGTCTTGCTTCTGCCCGGCGCGGCGGGCGAACTGGCTGGGGTCGCGGGCGCCGGCCAGCACGCCTTCGCCCAGGCGTTGCAGGGCGAAGTTGTTGTCCTTGCGCAGGTCCACGCCATTCACCTGGGCGAAGCTTGCGATCATCGCCAGCGGCGGCAGGGCGTAGTTGTGGTAGGCCAGGGCGCGTTGCTTGCGCTTGATCTCGTTGGGCAGGAAGCCTTGGTCGTCGACCTGGTTCACGCCTACCCGGTATTCCTTCACCGCCCAGTCGAACAGGTCGCGTCGGTCGGTGGCCACGGCGGTGGCCATCACCGACCAGGCGGCCCAGTAGCTGTGGTTGTTGATTTTCTCCAGCGGCAGGTCGCTCCAGTCGCGCACGGTTTGCTCGGCCAGGCGGGCGAACCATTTCTCGATGGCTTCGGCCTCGGCCTGGTGCGCGGCCAGGGGTTGTGAGTTGGAGAACTTCAGGCGCAGCCACGCGCCGCTCATGCTGCCCAGCGCCCATTTGCGCATCGACTTGCCGGTGTGGTTGTAGTCGGTGGACAACAACGCATCGGCCTTGGCCCAGGTGTCGAGCCAGGTCAGCACGCAGTCGAGCTGGGCCGGGCGGCCGTCGCGCAGGTACTGGCCGACCATCTTGCTCACGCCGCGCTCGAGGGTAGTGATGTCGGCGGTGGAGTCGCGGAAGGCTTTTTCCGAGGCGACGTTGAGCGTCGCCCGGGCCTTGTCCGAGCCTTCGTACTTGCTGCGAAATTGCAGCGAGCCGGTGTAAGGCTTGGGGGCAGCCTCGCAGCTGAAGTTACCCTCGCCGGTCTTGAGCTTTTCGATTCCGGCGTAGTAGCCCTGGGGCGGCACCAGCGCGGCCTGCGCCGCCCCGCCGAACAGGGCGAGGGCGAGCAGGGCGGGTGCGGTCTTGCGTGCTAATACAGTCATGGTCGCCTCACTGGCCGACTTGTGCGGTGTTACGCGCATCGCCGGCGAAGTTGTTGCGTTTGCAGAGCTTGGCCTCGACCTTCTGGGTGCCGCTTTCCGGGCCCTGTACTTCCAGCGCCAGCAGGTTCTGGCTGGCCCAGTCCTCGTCTTCGCGCATCTGGAAGACAAAGCGCCCATCGGTCTCGGAGGTTTCCGGTTTCTCGATCTTGATGTTTTCGTGGCGCCCGTTCAGGTACCAGAGCTTGGCTTGCAGCACCTTGACCGAGGTGTCTTCGAACTTGATGTCGATCTGGTGGTTGCGGTTGGTCAGGTCCTTGATGACCCCACCCTTGCCGTTGATCATCAGTTCGTTGATGCCCGGCTTGAGCGTGGTGCTGGCGGTCATCTGCGCCGGGCGGCCTTCGCAGCCGTCGTCGAGCAGGGCGAGGATCTGCCGCCAGATGGTTTCCTGGTCCAGGCGATACAGCGGCGAGAACTCCCAGATAAGGATCTTCGGTGGGTTGTTCTGGAACTCCTCGCTACCCAGGTACTGGATCATCGAGCCTTCCAGGCCGCCACCGGGGAAGGCGACGTTGAGCACGTCGGCGCCGATGTACTGCTGCAAGAAGCCCGAGAAGTTGTAGTTCTTGCCGCTGTGGCTGGTGCCCACGAGGGTGATCTGCGCGTTGCCGCCATCGCCGAACAGGTCGTCGCCGCCCGCTGCGCCCTTGGGCTCGGTGGCGAACTGGTCCATGTACTGCACCGCATAGCTGGTATTGCACAGTTGGCCGGCGACGTTGTGCAGGGTGCCGGTCTTGCCCATGCGCCCAGACTTGTGGGTTTCGAATTCCTTGCGGGCAATGCCCTCGAACGCTGGCATGCCGTGCACGGTTTCGGCCACGATCTTCGCGGCGCGCTCGGCGCCATAGGGCGTCCAGTGCTGGTCGCCGCGGAAGTAGAAGTCCTTGCCCTGGTCGGCGGCGGCCAGTTGCTCGTTGGTCAGCGGCGAGAGGTCGGGCACGTTGTAGCCCATCTTGGCGAAGCGCTGGAGCATGGCCTGGTAGTTGCCCAGGGCCTTTTGGTAGTTGAACGCGGCCTTTTCCTGGGGGTTGAGCATGTTGCGGTTCACCAGGCCGCGGGTCGGCTGGTAAACCACCACCAGTTCCACGCCGCGTTTCTTGAAGGCGTCGTGCACTTGTTGCAGGCGCTTGTAGCCCAGCGCGGTGGTGTCGAACTCGGTGCGCAGGTCTTCCTGGGTACGGAACAGCCAGTCGCCCTGGGCTTGCACCAGGGTGGTGAAGTTCTGCTGGTAGCGGGTGGTGTAGCGGCTGGCGTCGTGGGCGGCCGGGCACAGCTGGCAGCAAGGCTCGGCGGTGAAGCTCGGCGGCTGCACGTCTTCGGCGCGCACGCCCTGGCTGATGGCCAGGAGGGCGGCGGACAGGCCGAGCAGTTTCATCAGGTGTGGGGTCATGGTCGGGGCTTCCTTAGTCGATCATTTCGGCTTGGGTTTCGACCGGGTCGATCAGCACGGGCTTCTGCTGGCGCACCAGCAGGTCGAGAATTTCCGCCTGGCGATCGCCAAGCACGCCGTTGAGGCTCAGGCCGCTGGATTTGGTCGGGGCGAGCATGGCGACCTTGTACAGCTCCACCGACAGTGGCGCGTCGATCGACAGCGGGGCAGAGCCGTTGGCCGACAACTCGCCGCCGACGATGATCAGCGACACCTCGGCGTCGAACGGGTCCAGGGCAATGTCGCGGTCGGTGTTGCTGAGGTCCTTGATATGCCCGTACACCCCGACCAGGCCGTTGGCCATGGCGACGTTCTCGTACAGGCGGATGTTCACGCTGTTGCGCACGCGGATGCCGTGGCGACGGTTGTTGATGACCTTGTTGCCCCAGATCAGGTTGTTACCGCTCTCGTACAAGGTGATGCCGTCGGTGTGGTTGCGGTAGATCTCGTTGTAGGCGATCAGGTTGTTGACGCTGTTACGGTCGATCACCACGCCCGAGAGCTTGTTGTCATAGCTCTTGTTGTTGAAGATCCAGCTGTCGTTGACCTCGCGCGAGACGATGATGCCGTGCTTCTTCTTGGTGCCGAACACGGTGTTGCCGGCGATGATCAAACGGTGCGAGCGGTCGTGGGGGTCGATGCCGTAGACGATGTTGTCGCGGTAGGTCGAGTCCTTGATCACGAAGTCCTGGGTTTCGTAGCAGTAGAAGCCGTACCACATGTCGGCGAATTCCGAGCCGATGATCCAGCCGGTCGGCTCGCCACGGCCCATCTGCTTGACCATGTTCGGCGTGTACTGGGAGATGCTCACGCCATACGACTTGGACTTGGCGTAGCCGAAGTTGGCCATGGTGCTGTTGACGATGTAGGTCTCGGTGCCGCCCCAGCTGAGCAGGAACGGGCGGAACTCGTCGGGCTTGCGGAAGGTGGCCGGGCCGTTGGCCTGCTCGCGCCAGCCGATCACCCGGGTGTCGGTAACGAACAGCTTGCCGTCGTTGACCAGGAACGAGCCGCTTTCCTCGGACAGGCGCAACTCCTTGACCTTGCCGTTGATCTCCAGCACGCCCTTTTCGCCGACCACGATCGGCAGGCGCGCCAGGTACACGCCGGGGGCAGTTTCACGCAGGTACTGCTTGGGCACCTGCTTGCTCAGTTCGACGAAGTCCACATGCCCGTTGTCGACGAAGATCGCCTGGGGAATGCCGTGCTGGCGTTTGACCCACTCGGCGCCCTTGTTGTCGCCGCCGATGAACTCCTTGAGGTTCTGCTCCTGGAGCATGCGGCGTACGCTGACCTTGCCCTTGCGTGAGCGGTCGATCTTCTTCTGCACGGCTTCAGCGGTGTAGCCGCTCAGGTCGGGCAGCTTCGGCGGGTCCAGGTGCAGCGGCTCGGCCGGCGGGCTTGAGATGGTGTAGGTCTTGGCGTGCTGCAGGTCCTTGGTGGTGGCGGGCGGCTCGGCGGCGGTGGCCAGGCCGCCGGCCAGCAGCAGGGCGCTGGCGAGCAGGCTGTGACGAAGGTTCGGGTGCAGGTTCATGGTGTGGGCCTCAGTAGCGCCAGATCACGTCGACGAAGGCGCGGTGCATGTACGAGTCGGCCTCGTTGCCATAGGCATCGCCCGGCTTGAACACCCCGGCGCGCAGGCGTACCAGTGCCGATGGCTCGTCGATCGATTGGCTCAGCGAGGCCGGCAGCAGGCCTTGCTTGAAGTACTTGGTGACGACCACGTCCATTTCCTGGCCCAGGTCTTTCTCGCCGTTGATCAGCGGACGGTTGATGCCATCGTCGTTGACCACCGCGTTGATGCCGCTGGAGCCGATGTTCTGGTTGCCGTCGACACGCCAGAACTTGTGGTAGACGAAGCTGGCGTCGTAGTCCTCGCGCAGCTGCCACGAGGCGAACAGGGTGGCCGCCTGCAGGTTGCCCAGCTCGCCTCGGAAGGCTTCGCCGAAGCGGTGCACGCGAGAGCGGGTGCCGGTGAAGTTGGAGCGGTTGCTCTCAAGGCCGGTCTGCTCGAAGTTGCTCGAGCCGTCGTCGCCACCGCCGCCACTGCCGCGGGCGTAGGCCGCGCCGACTTGCCACTGCGGGTTCAGGCGCAGGCGCACGCCGAGGTCGGTGGCCCAGGCATTGACGTCGCCGCTCTGTTTGCCGACGGCGACTTGTTCGTTGCCCACGGTCTGGCTGGTGAGGCGGTCGCGGTCGCCGGTCAGCCAGGTCACGCTGCCCCAGTAGTTGACGGTATGGTTATTGCGCCAGTTGTAGGCGTCGCTGTTGGCTTCAAGGCCCAGCCAGGTGAGGTCGCCGGTGCGGGTCTTGTCGAGGGCGTCGACGGTTTCGCCGGGGTTCTTCAGGCTACCGCTGTCATGGGTGTGGTGGGCGCGCAGGCCGAGCCAATGCCCAGGCGTCCACTGGGTGGCGACGTTGCCGTAGACGTGGGTGCGGTCTTCGTCTTCGGGGGCCAGTTCGGTGAGGTCGGTGCGGTACTCGCTGAAGCGCTGGGCCACGCCCAGGTCGGCCTTGAGCAGGGTGGTGTCGAAGGTCCAGTTCAGCGCCTCGATGTTGGTGTCGCGCCACATGCCGTCGTCGCTGCGCAGGCGCTGGCGACCGAAGCGCAGGTACTCGCCCGGGTAGGGGGTCAGGCCTTGGTAGCCGACCCAGAACTCGCGCATGGCCAGGTAGCTTTTGTCCGGCTTGCGGCTGTCGTCGCCATTGTCGATGGTGCTGCCGTCGTCGGACTGGCGCAGGGTGTCGGTCTCGATGATGTCGGTGGCGGCCACCGCCTGGCCCATGGCATAGGCGTTCCAGTTGCCACGCTCGCCGTATACCCAGGGGCGCAGGTCCAGGCCCAGGCCGCTGACGTCGCCGCCGGAGCGGGTGCCCAGGTCGCGGTCGTCTTCGGACTGGCCGGTGATCTTGATGTCCAGGCCGAAGTTCTTCGTCGCGGTTTCCTGCGCCAGGGTCGGACAGGCCCACAGCAGGGCGAAGCCCAGGCCAATACCGGCTTTCACGAAGGGGTTTAGCGTCATAGCGAATCCTCGGCGTCTACGGCTTCTTCATCGTCTTGCAGGGCTTCCAGGGCCAGGATGCTGCCATTGCCCTGGATCATCCCGGCGCGCGCGCGGCGCTCCTGCGCCAGCAACTGCTGGGCTTGGCTGCGCTGCTGTGGCGTGAGTTGCTGGTCGAGCTGTTGCAGCAGCTCGCTGGACTGCGGGGTCGGGTTGACCTGCGCCAGCTGCGCGAACACCCAGGCGTTGCCGGTGTTCTGGCGGATGCCATGGCCTTCGCTGTACAGCTGGGCCAGGGCGTAGTCGGCGCTGAGCTGGCCACCACGGGCGGCGCTGAGCAGGTGGTCGACGGCCTTCTGCGGCTCGACGTTGCCCAGGTAGCCACGGCGGTACAGCTGGCCGAGGTAGTAGTGGGCGCTGATTTCGCCGGCATCGGCGGCGGCGTCCAGGTGCTGTTCGGCCTTCTTGGCGTCGGCGGGCAGGGTCTTGCCTTCGTAGTACAGGCGGCCCAGCAACAGCTCGGCGCGCGGCAGCTCGGCTTCGCGGCCCTTGTCGATATAGGCCAGTAGCTGGTCGGTGTCGCCCAGCTCGGGGAAGTCGTACAGCAGTTGCGCCAGGCTGACCCAGGAGGCTGGGTTGGCCGGGGCGACCTGTTCGAGCAGGTCCTTGGCGGTTTTCTCGTCGGTCTGGCCGAGGCTGCGGTCGGCCAGCACGCGGGCGACGCTGTCGACCCGGGTGGCCGGCACCGTGCCACGGGCATAGGCGGACTTGAGCTGCTCGAGCAGGGCGGCCTGCTGGTCGGGCTGGGCGCGCTTCTGGTAGACGGTGGCTAGCTCGACGTAGCAGATATCGGTGGTGGTCAGTGCGGCCTTGCAGATCTTCTCCACCTCGCCCAGGTTCTGGTCGTAGGTGCCCTGGGTGCGGTACAGCAGTACCTGGGCCAGGCCCGCCTCGGGGTTGCCGGCGGCGCGCCACTGGTCGATCTGCTGCTGCGCATTGACCTTGGGGAAGCTCTGCGGATATTGCAGGTAGAGCATCGCCAGGGGGATCAGGGTGTTGCCTTCGCCCTGCTTGGCGGCGAGCTTGAGCAGGGTCTCGGCTTCTTCGCGTTCGGCCTGGGTGCTGTCGGGCTTGGCCACCAGCAAGCGGCCAAGGCGCGCCTGGGCACGCGACGAGGTGGCCGCCGCTTCACGGTAGGTGGCCTCGGCCTGCTTGAGCTGGGCCGGGTCGCGGGTGGCCACCTGGATATCGGCCAGGCCCACCTGGGCTTCGCTGTAGCCCAAGTCGGCCAGGGCGCGGTAGTTGGCCTCGGCGGTGGCGGTGTCGCCACGCTTCAAGGCTTCGTTGGCCAGGCGCTGGTCGGGCAGGCCGGCGCAACCGGCCAGGGTGATGGCGGCGGCCAGGGCACAGAGCCCTAGGGCGGCGGTGTGCTTGTTGGCGATCATCGTCCGGTCTCCTTAGAGGCCACGGGCCACGGCTTTGTCGATCAGCCAGTTCAGCGACGGGCCACGGTCGCTGTTGACCGATGCCGGGCGCCCGGCCAGTTCTGCCGGCAGGCTTTCGTCAGGCTTGATCTGCACGCGCAGGTCGGCGGCCAGGTTGTCGTTGTCCAGGCTGGTGCTGCTGACGATCTGCCCGGTGCGTACTGCGTCTTCGCCGGCGACCTGGAAGTTGACCCGGGTACCTGGCTTGACCTCGTCGAACTGGCGGTAGCTGAAGCGCGCCTCGACCATCGGGTTGGTGGTACGCGGGATCAGCTGGAACACTGGCTGGCCCTTGCTGGCGTACTGGCCGTCGTCTACCAGCTGGCGTCCGACCACGCAGTCGCAGGGGCTGGTGAGGGTGCCGGAGAGTTGCTTGCCGAACAGTTCCTCGACCTTGGCCGGTTCCAGCTGCGAGTCGTCCAGGTGGCCTTTGAGCAGGTCGAGCATGCTGGTGTCGAAGGTCGCCAGCGGCGCGCCCTTGGTCACCTGCGCGCCAACTTGCACCAGGCTCTGCACACTGCCGTCGCGGGGCATGGTGACGTTGCTGGTGGGCACCGCGACCACGCCGGCTTCGGCATGGCTGACGAAGTACAGGCCGTACAGCGACTTGGCGACGAAGCCGAAGGCGGCGATACCGACCACGAACACACCCAGGCTCACGGTCACTGCACGCAGGCGGGCGAATGCCGACTGGCCGGAGCCTGCGTCCTTCTGCTTGCGCGCCTTGGTGAAGTTCTCGCGCTGCAAGGTGCTGAGCACATCGCCCACGCTGATCAGCTCGCCGGAAAGGTGCGCAGTGATGATGTGGCGCAGGGTGGCGATGTCGCGCGGTTCGAGGTTCTGGAACTCGGCACCGGTGCGGCCGGTTTCCGGGTTGCTGACCCGCACCAGGAACTCGACGTCCATCGACAGACCCAGGTTGTCGACCACGAACTGCAGGCGGCCGCGCACCACTTCGCCGACCGGCAGGGCCTTCTTGGCATGGAACGACAGGCCACCGGCGGAGAGGTCGTCGACTTTCACATCATGGGGCTGGCGGTCCTCGTCGAGGAAACGCAGCTTGGCTGGGATGCGCACCCGGGCGTGCTGGCGCTGGGCTTCGGACTCATGCACAACGTTGACGTTCACGGCGGTATTCATGGTGATGTTTTTCCTGTTGGATCCGTTCCGGGTTGGGCTCAAACGACCATGAACAGCACAGCCACGAAGATGCTGGCGGCCGAGAAGGTCATGGTCCGAGAAGACCAGGTGTTGAACCATTGTTGAAAGCTTGCGAGGTCACGTTTGAGGGCAGTGGGCTGGCGAGTCCAGGACTGTTTGTCGAGGCGGAAGAACACGTAGATCTTCATCACCGCGCCAACGATCTGGTTGTAATAGAGGATCAGCGGGTAGGCAGGGCCGACGTTGTGGCCCGAGCACAACAGCATGATGGTGAGGATCAGCCGGGTGATGCCGATCCACAGCAGGTAGGCCAGCAAGAAGCCCATGCCGAACTTGAAGCTGGCGATGATCGCCACGGTCAGGCCCAGCAGGCTGGTCCACATCGACACGCGTTGGTCGAGCAGCACGATGGTGGTGAACAGGCCCAGGCGCTTGATGCCCAGCCCCAGCGCGCGGGAGTTCTGCCGCAGGTTGTTGCCGTACCAGCGGTACATCAGCTTGCGGCTGGCCTTGACGAAACTCTTCTCCGGCGGGTGCTCGACCGTGTTGATCGCGGCATCGGGCACGTAGAAGGTGTCGTAGCCCAGGCGCATCAGGCTGAACCAGCTGGACTTGTCGTCGCCGGTGAGGAACTTGAAGCGGCCCAGGCGCCAGTGCATCAGCGAGTCGCTTTCCACGTCGGCGATGAACTCGGGGTTGGTCACCACGCTTGCGCGGAACATCGACATGCGCCCGGTCATGGTCAGCACGCGCTTGGACAGGGCCATGGAGCACATGTTGATGTGGCGCTGGGCGAAGCGCAGCTTGTGCCACTCGCTCATCACGTAGCTGCCGCGCACTTCGCAGAATTCGTTGGTGGTCAGGCCACCGACGTTGGGGTAGAGCTTGAACCACGGCACGGTCTTGCGGACCACGCCTTCTTCCAGCACGGTGTCGCCGTCGATCACCGCTACCACGGCGTTCTCGTCCGGCAGCATCCGCGAGATGGCGCGGAAACCATAGGCCAGGCCGTCACGCTTGCCGGTACCGGCGATGCGCACGATGTCCAGGGTGACGTGCTCGGGCGGGTTGTACTTGGCCCACAGGCTTTTCACCAGCAGCTCATCGGACATCTCCACCAGCGAGCAGACCACGGTGGTGGGGTAGCCGCAGGCGATCGCCTCGCGAATCACCGAGCTGTACACCTGGGCGGTGGTCAGCGCCTCGATGCGAAAGCTGGTGACCATCAGGTACACGTGCGACGGGTCTGCCGCCTTGCCCAGCTTGCGCACCTTGTTGCGCAGGTAGGGGTACACGCCGTACAGGAAGATCATGCCGCGGATGAAATGGGTGGCGCCCATGGAGTAGCGCCAGATGCCGACAGCACCGACCAGGAAGATGAAGTGCTTCGACTGCGAGTCGAAGATGTCGCTGGGCAGGGCCAGGGCGATCAGCATGAGCAGGCTCATGTAGGTCAGCCAACCGGCGCACTGCAACAGCACTGTCTGGAGCCTTTGCATGTTCAGCATCCGTCGCAAGAATCAGGAAGTGCGGGGCCGTGCGGCCCCGCGTCAGGCTGGCTTACCAGCAGATGCCTTCGGTGCGGCTGGTGGTGCTGGTGGGCTTGCTCATGAAGCCGACCAGGTCGATCACCTGCTTGCCGTCCGGCGCCTGCTGGGCGAGGGCGCGGAACTGCTCGTCGCGGTTGCCCAGGACGATGATCTCGGCGTTGTCGACCACCTGGTGGAAGTCGGCGCTGAGCAAGGAGGAGACGTGGGGGATCTTCGACTCGATGTAGTCCTTGTTGGCGCCGTGTACGCGGGCGTACTCGACGTTCTGGTCGTAGATCTCCAGCTGGTAGCCCTTGCCGATCAGGCGCTCGGCCAGTTCCACCAGCGGGCTTTCACGCAGGTCGTCGGTGCCGGCCTTGAACGACAGGCCCAGCAGCGCGACCTTGCGCTTGTCGTGGCCTTCGATGATGTCGAAGGCGTTCTGCACCTGCGATTCGTTGCTGCGCATCAGCGAGTCGAGCAGCGGTGCCTTCACGTCGAGGCTGGCGGCGCGGTAGGTGAGGGCGCGCACGTCCTTGGGCAGGCACGAGCCGCCGAAGGCGAAGCCTGGGCGCATGTAGTACTGCGACAGGTTGAGCACCTTGTCCTGGCAGACCACGTCCATCACTTCGCGGCCATCGACGCCGACGGCCTTGGCGATGTTGCCGATCTCGTTGGCGAAGGTGACCTTGGTGGCGTGCCACACGTTGCAGGTGTACTTGATCATCTCGGCCACTTCGACGGGCTTGCGGATGACCGGGGCGTCGAGTTCTTCGTAGATTGCCTGCAGCACGTCGCCGCTGGCGGTGTCCAGTTCACCGATGACGGTCATCGGCGGGTGGTCGTAGTCCTTGATCGCAGTGCTTTCGCGCAGGAACTCGGGGTTGACCGCCACGCCGAAGTCGACGCCGGCCTTCTTGCCCGAGCAGTCTTCGAGGATTGGAATGACCACGTTCTTCACGGTGCCTGGCAGCACGGTGCTGCGTACCACGACGGTGTGGCGGCGGTCGGTGTCGCGCAGCACGTAGCCGATTTCGCGGCACACCGACTCGATGTACTCCAGGCCCAGGTCGCCGTTCTTCTTGCTCGGGGTGCCGACGCAGATCATCGACACGTCGCTGGCGCGGATGGCCTCGGCGAAGTCGGTGGTGCCACGCAGGCGGCCATTGGCGATGCCCTGTTGCAGCAGCGCTTCGAGGCCGGGTTCGACGATGGGCGACTTGCCCTGGTTGATCAGGTCGATCTTGGTGGTGGACACATCCACACCAATCACTTCATGGCCTCGTGCCGACAGGCAACCTGCACAGACTGCACCGACGTAACCCAAACCAAAGATGCTGATACGCATCGCATTCACCTCGTGTGTTTATCACGCCGATTCTTCCGAAGAACCGGACCGGGTTGATTTACCAGCTGTTTTTGGGCGCACAGTGCCGTGGCGAAAGCACACTTCACCGAACGCAGGCATGAACGAATCCGGAGCGCACAAAGTTGTGCTCTCAAAGATGGCAGTCAAAAACCAATAATTAAAAGGCGTGCCCTGAAATGCAGCCGTCTTTAATGCATCACGCTACTTGGCGCGTTGCTGTGCTTGTTCTTTCAATTGGATAAACCCTTTGAAATCAACCACTAGGACGATATTTAGGGGCGCGTCTCTCCTTCATGGACAGGCCGTTCGGGGATACCGAAGTGGCTGTCGAAGTTTAATGGGCAGGCGGTGGATACCTGCCTGTTTGTCATCTGTAAGTCATCTCTCACGTCGCACATTCAAGAATCGTTACGGGTGCTATGAGCGATGCCCGCTAGCAGAAGTTCCTGGCTCAGTTCACCGGGGATGAAAGATTTCTAAATATTTTTTCAGTGATAAATACTTTCAAACTGATGGCACGGAGCGGTTTCACCCCGATATATAAAGGGCGAAAATGCAAGGCGATATTTTTATGCCATCACGCCAAAATATTTTTCAAAATTCGTCAAAAAACTACGAACGGTCTTATGGCGTTTCGCGATAAAGCCAGGTTCGTCGAATTATTGGCGTCGTAATTTTGGCTTTTGCGGGGGCTGTAGGAGCGGGCTTGCCCGCGAACCAGGGCGAAGCCCTGGCCATTCACCGCGGTGAATTCTTCGCGGGCAAGCCCGCTCCTACAGGTGATGTGTCGATCAGCCGAGCGGATGATCGCGCAGGAATACCAAGTGATCCGGCTTGGACTGCTCCGGGCTGTAGTAGTAGCCCTGCACGTCGAACTGCTTGAGGCGCTCGGGGTCGGCGATGCGCTCCTGGATCACGAAGCGGCTCATCAGCCCGCGGGCTTTCTTGGCGTAGAAGCTGATGATCTTGTACTGGCCGTTCTTCTGGTCCTTGAAATCGACATCGATTACCCGGGCCTTCAGGGCGCTTTTCTTCACTGCACTGAAGTACTCGTTGCTGGCCAGGTTGAGCAGGATGTCGTCACCCTGGGCCGCCAGGGCCTGGTTCAGCCATTCGCTGATGCGCGTGCCCCAGAAGGCGTACAGGTCCTTGCCGCGGGCGTTGGCCAGCTTGGTGCCCATTTCCAGGCGGTAGGGCTGCATCAGGTCCAGCGGGCGCAGCAGGCCGTAAAGGCCCGAGAGCATGCGCAGGTGGTCCTGGGCGTAGCTGAAGTCGTCCTCGCCCAGGCTCTGGGCGTCGAGGCCGGTGTAGACGTCACCTTTGAACGCCAGCAGCGCCTGTTTGGCGTTGGCCGGGGTGAAATCCGGGGTCCAGCTGCCGAAGCGCGCCGCATTCAGGCCCGCGAGCTTGTCGGACAGGTGCATCAGCTCGGCGATCTGCGCGGGCGACATTTCCCGCAGCTGGGTGATCAGTACCAGCGAGTCGTCCAGGTACTGAGGCTGGGTGAAGCGCGGGGTTACCGGCGGGGTGTCATAGTCGAGGGTCTTGGCGGGGGATATCACCGTCAGCATCGGGTCGGCTCCTGGAATCGTCGGGGGATTCTACGGGGCGCGGGGGCCAAGGCCAAACTATGCCGACGATAGCTACAAACCATCGGCTATAGTGCGCGTCTGTTCATCGGGAGAGCCCAACGTGCGCATCGCCTTTGCCCTGCTGGCCGGTTTGTTCAGCCTGGCGGCCCATGCCGCCCCGCCTGCCATTGCCAGCTTCGACCGCAGCCACTGGCCTGAGCAGCTCGACAGCCCGGCGCTGTTCGATGTTGCCTCGCGGGCGGAGATCCTGTCGTTCGCCCAGGTGCTGCACGAAAGCGAAATGCTCGACCAGCAGGCACTGACCGCGCGCCTGCAAATGCGGCAGATCAACCTGTCGACGGTGCGTGCCGTGCGTGCGCGGATGTGGCAGCGGTTGTGGGAGGGGTACCAGCAGGCGCAGCGCAGTTGCGAGCAGGATGCGTCGTTCTGCTACCCGGTGGAATCGATGGCTGATTTGCGTATGAAAGCCGCCACGTTCGCAGCGGATGTCGGCACGTTTTATACAGGGTGGATTGAGCCCAGCCACCAGTTCCACGTACGTTACTTGAACGAACAACTGCGCAAGGCGGCACTGTTTCCACAAACCAGTAGCGAGGTGGAGCGTCTGTCGACGCGCGAGCGCAGTGGCGATGAACTGAACGATCGGATGTTCCTGCTGACGTTCGCCGGTGGCCCCTCGGCTGCCAGCACCGACGCGATCGCCGAGTACCTGCGAAGGCAGAAGCTCTCCAGCACCTTCTTCGTGCTCGGTACGCGCTTGCAGCAGCGGCGTGACGCCGGGCCGGTGGATGCGTTGTACGCCGGGCAGTGCGTGGGCACCCAGGGCTGGGAATACCGCTCCCACGCCCAGTGGCAGGGTTGGCAGGATTCGCTGCGCCGTAGCCAGGCGCAGTTGCAGGCGCTGTTGCCGGAGCAGTACGTGCCGCTGTTCCGCCCGCCCTACGGCCAGCGTCGCGCCGACGGCGAGGCCTTCATGGCGGCGCAAGGGCTGCAGGTTTCGCTGTGGGATATAGATGCAGAAGACGACGGCACGCTGACGGCCGAGCAGTCGGCCCAGCGGGTGCTGACCCTGATGCTGTTGTGGCGCAAGGGCGTGATCCAGTTCCACGATGGCCTGCCCAAGGCGCAACCCGCGCTGGAGTGGCTGTTGCAGCACACCGGACAGAGTGGCATTGGCTGGGAGGATTGCCAGGAGTATGCGCGCGCCCGCTTGTAGGGCGGCGCAGGAGGGGCGAATGGCTGGGGTCCACTACTGACTGTAGACCTCTGTCACCCCGTCGCCAAGAGGGTTTCGTCAATCGGAAAAATAAACTTCACCTGAGCGTAAAAAGTCTTTTTTCCGTCATGCTTTTTGCGGTATGAAGAAGCCAGACAGCCGATTCCTGCAGCACAGGTGGCGTCATCCAGGCCCTCCTTGCCAGGTGCGCTCCCCGCCCGTAACGACGCGGATACGGGGAGAACGGCGGTCACTCTGCGGCGCAGCAGTACGCGCCGTGTAGCTTTCACATAAGGTGACCGAGTATGGATGACCAAGGACGCAACCCTTCCTCCACCCAGCCAATCCTGTATGTGCTCGATACCAATGTCCTGATTCACGACCCCAACGCTTTGCTCAACTTCGAGGAGCACCACGTCGCCATACCGATGACGGTGCTGGAGGAACTCGACAAGCTCAAGACCGGTAAACACACCATCGCCGCCGAATGTCGCCAGGCCATCCGCCTGATCGACCAGACCCTGGGCGACGCCTCGCCCCATGACGTCGAACAGGGCGTGCCGATCCAGCGTGGCAAGAGCGGGCCCAAGGGTTTCCTGTCGATCCTGATGAGCCCGCGCAACGAACCCAACCGGCTGCTGCCGGAAGACCTCAACGACAACATCATCATCAACCAACTGCTGGAGCTGCGCGCCAGGCGGGCTGACCTGGACGTCGTGCTGGTCACCAAGGACATCAACATGCGCCTGAAGGCGCGGGCCTGCGGGATCGCCGCCGAGGACTACAGCACCGACCAGCTGGTCGATGACGTCTCGCTGCTTTCCAAGGGCTACCACTCGGTCACCGGCTCCTTCTGGGACCGCGTGAGCAAGGTCGACACGCGCCAGGAGCGGGGCCGTACCTGGCACCGGGTGCAACTGAGCGACAACCTGCCTGCGGTGCACATCAATGAGTTCATCATCGATGAGCAAGGCTTCGTTGGTTGGGTCAAGGGCGTGCGCGAGAACGAGCTGCTGCTGCTCGACCTGCACCAGGAGCCGCTGCTGCACCAGGAGGCCTGGGGCCTGAAGCCACGCGACATCCACCAGAGCCTGGCGCTGTTCGCGCTGCTCGACCCAGATATCCACCTGGTCAACCTGACCGGCGCGGCGGGCTCGGGCAAGACCATCCTGGCGCTGGCCGCAGCCATCGAGCAGACCATGGTCAGCAAGCGCTACCGGCGCATCATCGCCACCCGCAGCGTGCAGGGGCTGGACCAGGAGATCGGCTTCCTGCCGGGCACCGAGGCGGAGAAAATGGAGCCTTGGCTGGGGGCAATCACCGACAACCTCGAAGCCTTGCACATGGATGACGAAAGCACCCATGGCAGCGTCGAGTACATCCTCGAAAGGGTACCGTTGCAGTTCAAGTCGCTGAACTACATTCGCGGTCGCAGCTTCCAGCAGAGCCTGATCCTGATCGACGAATGCCAGAACCTCACCCCGCACCAGATGAAAACCATCATCACCCGTGCAGGTTCCGGCTCCAAGGTGGTCTGCCTGGGCAACCTGGCGCAGATCGACACCCCTTACCTGTCCGCCACCAGCTCCGGCCTGACCTACCTCTCCGAGCGCTTCAAGGACTTCCCCCACGGCGTGCACATCACCCTGCAAGGTGTGCCACGCTCGGTGCTGGCCGAGTACGCCGAGTCGCATATGTAGCCTGCCGATGCCGGGCGGTTCGCCGCCCGGCTTGTTCACCGGTTCGTGTCGGTTTTTTCGCTACGGAAAGCTGACCACCAGGTTTACACTCATGGCTCCCTACCCAGGAGCAAAGCAGTGCTGACTCATCTCGATTCCCAGGGGCGCGCCAACATGGTCGACGTCACTGAAAAGGCCGTGACCGCGCGCGAAGCGGTGGCCGAGGCGCGGGTGCGCATGTTGCCGCAGACCTTGCGCATGATCGTCGACGGCGAACACCCCAAGGGTGACGTGTTCGCGGTGGCGCGTATCGCCGGTATCCAGGCGGCGAAGAAGACCAGCGACCTGATCCCGCTGTGCCACCCGCTGATGCTCACCAGCGTCAAGGTGGAGCTGGCTGGCGAGGGCGATGACGTGGTGCATATCCTTGCCCGCTGCAAGCTGGCCGGGCAGACCGGCGTGGAAATGGAGGCGCTGACCGCCGCCAGCGTCGCGGCGCTGACGATCTACGACATGTGCAAGGCCGTCGACAAGGGCATGGTGATCGAGCAGGTGCGCCTGCTGGAGAAGACCGGTGGCAAGAGCGGCGACTTCAAGGCGGTGGCGCCATGAAGGTCAAGGCACTGTACTTCGCGCGTTATCGCGAACTGCTGGGGCTCGACAGCGAGCGCCTCGAAGGTGATTTCAGCGTGCTCGACGATGTGCGTCGGGCGTTGGTCGCCAAGGGGGGGGACTACCAGGTGCTGGCCGAGCAGAACCTGATGTGCGCGCGCAATGAAGAGCTGTGCAAGCTCGACGAGCCGGTGGAGGAGGGCGATGAGGTCGCGTTCTTCCCGCCGGTGACCGGGGGTTGAGCATGGGCGTGCGCGTTCAGCAGCAGGCGTTCGACCCAGGTTTCGAGGTGAATGCGATGCATGCCGCCAATGTCGGGGTGGGTGCGGTGGTCGGCTTCGTCGGTTATGTGCGCGACTTCAACGACGGCCATGAAGTGGCGGGGATGTTCCTCGAGCACTACCCGGGCATGACCGAAAAGGCATTGGCCAAGATCGTGGTCGAGGCCGAGCAGCGCTGGCTGTTGCTCAAGGTCGAGGTGGTGCATCGTATTGGTGCGCTGGAGCCGGGGGAGCCGATCGTGTTCGTCGGCGTGGCCAGCGCTCATCGGCAGGCGGCGTTCGATGCCTGCAACTTCATCATGGATTACTTGAAGACCCGGGCGCCGTTCTGGAAGAAGGAAAACACCGAGGCGGGGCCGCGCTGGGTGGAAGGCAGGCAGAGCGACCAGGAGGCGGCGGGGCGCTGGTAGGGTGGTCCAAAGGTGAGTTGGGCCGCAGGGCGGCCCAAACAGGCATGCGTCAATGCTGCTTGCGCGGCACCGGCTTCAACAGCTCGTCCGGCGGCATCTCGCACTTGATCTTGCGACCCAGCAGTTCCTCGATCGCTGGCAGCTGGTACGAGTCATCCTCGCCCGCAAAGCTGATCGACACGCCGCTGGTGCCCGCCCGCCCAGTACGGCCGATGCGGTGCACGTAGTCGTCCGGGTCTTCCGGCAGGGTGAAGTTGATCACATGGCTGATGCCGTCGATATGGATGCCGCGGCCTGCCACGTCGGTCGCCACCAGCACGGTGATACGCCCTTCACGGAAGTTCTCCAGGGTACGAATGCGCTTGTGCTGCGGCACGTCGCCCGACAGTTGCGCAGCGTTGATGCCGTCGCGCACTAGCCTTTCCTCGATGCGCCGCACTTCGTCCTTGCGGTTGGCGAACACCATCACCCGTTCCCACTTGTTCTGGGTCACCAGGTTGTACAGCAGCTTGTACTTGTCGCTGCCGGCCACCGCATACACGTGCTGCTCGACCGTTTCGCTGGCCACGTTCTCCGGCTCGATCTCGACGATGGCCGGGTTGGTGGTCCACTGCTTGGCCAGGTTCATCACATCGTCGGTGAAGGTGGCCGAGAACAGCAGGGTCTGGCGCTCGCTCTTGGGTGGGGTCTGGCGGATGATCTGGCGTACCTGGGGGATGAAGCCCATGTCGAGCATGCGGTCGGCTTCGTCCAGCACCATCACCTCGACCATGTCCAGGTGCACTTCACCGCGCTGGTGGAAGTCCAGCAGGCGGCCCGGGGTGGCGACCAGGATGTCGCAGTGGCGCGACTCCAGGGCCTTGAGCTGCTTGTCGAAGTCCATGCCGCCGACGAAGGTCATCACGTTCAGGCCGCTGTACTTGGTCAGGGCTGCGGCGTCCTTGGCGATCTGTACCACCAGCTCACGGGTGGGGGCGATGATCAGTGCCCTTGGTTCGCCCATGTAGCGCTCCTTGGGCGGCGGCACCTGCTGCAACTGGGAAATGATCGAGATCAGGAACGCAGCGGTCTTGCCGGTGCCGGTCTGGGCTCGGCCGATGGCATCCTGGCCGCGCAGGGTATACCCCATCACTTGGGCCTGGATCGGCGTGCAGTAAGGGAAACCGAGGTCGTGGATGGCATGCATCAGCTCGTTGGAGAGCTTGAAGTCATGGAAGCGGGCCTTGCCTTCCTGGGGTTCGACCACAAAATCCTCGAGCTTCCACAGGCTGGCCTGGGGCTTGGGTTTGGGCGCGCGGCGCGGCTTTTCCCGAGGTGGCTGTTCGCTGCGCGGCTCGGCCTGGGGGGGCTGCTCGGCCCGCGCTTCGCTGGCAGGCTTGGGCTTGCGGGGCGGTCTGGGCTTCGAGGGCGCAGGCTGCGCGGGCGCAATCACGGAGGTGGCGGGCTCGACGGCCTGAGGCGCGGCGTCTCCCTTGCCGAATATTTTCTTGAGTGCCTTGAGCACGATCGTCTCGTCAACTGGTTAAGGAATGTACGCCGGGCAGTGTAATGCAAGATTCAGGCGCGGCGTAGCGGAAAGCGCCCACAACTACAAGCAGACTCGGCTTATTGCAGTTGCTTGCTCAGCCAGTCGTGGATATCGCTCAGCTCTTCCACTACCACCTCGTGCTCCATGGGGTATTCGTGCCAGCGCGCGGCGACCCCCCAGGTGTTCAGGTGTTCGAAGGCGGTGCGGCCCATCGACGGGATCACCACCGGGTCATGCACGCCATGCAGGCACAGGGCCGGGGTACGTTGCTGGCAGGCGCTGAGCTGGTGGTTGTCGCTGAAGGTCGGGGCGTAGGTCGACAGGGCGATCACCCCGCCCAGTGCTTCCTGCCACTTTATATAGGCGGTGTGCAGCACCACCGCGCCGCCTTGGGAGAACCCGGCCAGGATGATGCGCGACAGGCAGATGCCCTTGGCCTGTTCGGCCTTTATCAGGCCGATGACCTGTTCGGCCGATTCCTCCAGTTGCGCCTCGTCGATGGCCCGGGCCGGCGTCATGGCCTTGATGTCGTACCAGCTGGGCATCGCATAGCCGCCATTGATCGTTACCGCACGAGTGGGGGCCTGTGGCATCACGAAACGTGTACTGCTCAAGCGTTCCTGCATGAATTCGGCCACCGGCAGGAAGTCGTAACGGTCGGCGCCCAGGCCGTGCAGCCAGATCACACAGGCGTCAGCGGTGGTCTGGGGCTCGAGAATCAATGGGTGGGTCATGACTGCTCCGAAAGTGTGCGCGCGCGCCAAGGGCGTGCATCAAAAAAAGGCGATAGCAGGGTGATGTCACAAGAAGATGTCGCAACGCTGCAACTTTACCTACTTGACGAATGCTTTAACGCTTAATCAGGCCACTGTGGTACGCGGATTGCTATATGTCCTGGCAGGCGACGGGAAGACTCCTTAACGGTAACACCCTTCTGCTGATAGACAGGCTGTCATAGAACAGCTCATTGCGCCAATTGACCCAAAAACAAGCCAACAAGGGTCGGATGCGCCTCATAAGGGTGCGGTGCAATTCCGGCTCGGTACAACAAGAGCGATTTGGAGGTTGTAGATGAAGATGTTGAAAACCACTCTGGCGGCTCTGACCGCTGCCGCCGCCCTGGGCTCCGTCGGTGTAGCACAAGCAGGCGCTACCCTCGATGCAGTACAGAAAAAAGGCTTCGTACAGTGCGGCGTGAGTGATGGCCTGCCGGGCTTCTCGGTTCCGGATGCCAAGGGCACCATCGTCGGTATCGACGCTGACGTCTGCCGTGCGGTCGCAGCTGCCGTCTTCGGCGATGCCACCAAGGTCAAGTTCAGCCAGCTGAACGCCAAGGAGCGCTTCACCGCGCTGCAATCGGGCGAAGTCGACGTGCTGTCGCGTAACACCACCTGGACCAGCTCCCGTGACTCGGGCATGGGCCTGGTATTCGCCGGCGTGACCTACTACGACGGCATCGGCTTCCTGGTGAACAAGAAGCTGGGCGTTGCCAGCGCCAAGGAACTGGACGGCGCCACCGTGTGCATCCAGGCCGGTACCACCACCGAGCTGAACGTGTCCGACTACTTCCGCGCCAATGGCCTGAAGTACACCCCGATCACCTTCGACACCTCCGACGAGAGCGCTAAGTCGCTGGAATCGGGCCGTTGCGACGTGCTGACCTCGGACAAGTCGCAGCTGTTCGCCCAGCGCTCCAAGCTGGCCGCGCCGACCGACTACGTCGTACTGCCTGAAACCATCTCCAAGGAGCCTCTGGGCCCAGTGGTTCGTAAAGGCGACGAAGAGTGGTTCGCCATCGTCAAGTGGACCCTGTTCGCCATGCTGAACGCCGAAGAGGCTGGCATCACCTCGAAGAACGTCGAGGCTGAAGCCAAGTCCACCAAGAACCCGGACAACGCTCGTCTGCTCGGCGCTGACGGCGAATACGGCAAGGACCTGAAACTGCCGAAGGATTGGGTAGTGCAGATCGTCAAGCAGGTCGGCAACTACGGTGAGATGTTCGAGCGCAACCTCGGCAAGAGCACCCCGCTGCAGATCGACCGTGGCTTGAACGCCCTGTGGAACAACGGCGGCATCCAGTACGCACCACCGGTGCGCTGATAGCTGCACCCCTGCGGCGGCATCCGGCCGCCGCAGGTCGTTCCACTCCCTTTTTTTCCGGGGCATTTCATGCAAAATCAAATCGGCGCACGTAAGGGGTTTTCCCTGAGCGATCCACGTGTGCGCGCGTGGTTGTTCCAGATCATCACGGTGGTGTTCGTGGTCGGTCTGGGCTGGTACCTGTTCCATAACACCCAGACCAACCTGCAACACCGGGGCATCACCTCCGGCTTCGACTTCCTCGAGCGCAGCGCAGGCTTCGGCATCGCCCAGCACCTGATTCCCTACGTGGAGTCGAACAGCTATGCGCGAGTGTTCGTCATCGGCTTGCTCAATACCTTGCTGGTGACCTTCATCGGTATCGTCCTGGCAACCCTGCTCGGCTTCATCATCGGCGTGGCCCGGCTGTCGTCCAACTGGATGATCAACAAGCTGGCGACCGTGTATGTGGAAGTGTTCCGCAACATTCCGCCGCTGCTGCAAATCCTCTTCTGGTACTTCGCGGTGTTCCTGACGTTGCCCGGCCCACGCGGCAGCATCAACATCGACGACATGTTCTTCATCAGCAACCGTGGCCTGAACATGCCCGGCGCCTCCGCCGCCGAGGGCTTCTGGCCATTCGTGGTGTCTGTGGTACTGGCAATCGTCGGCATCGCGCTGATGGTGCGATACGCCAACAAGCGCTTCGATGAAACCGGCGTGCCGTTCCACAAGTTCTGGGTTGGCCTTGCCATGTTCATCGGCATTCCTACCGTGTGTGCGCTGCTGTTCGGCAGCCCCGTGCACTGGACGGTGCCTGAGCTCAAGGGCTTCAACTTCGTCGGTGGCTGGGTGCTGATTCCCGAGCTGCTGGCCCTGACCCTGGCACTGACCATCTACACCGCGGCGTTCATCGCCGAAATCGTGCGTTCCGGCATCAAGTCGGTCAGCCACGGCCAGACCGAAGCGGCCCGTTCGCTCGGCCTGCGCGAGGGCCCGACCCTGCGCAAGGTGATCATTCCCCAGGCCCTGCGGGTGATCATCCCGCCGCTGACCAGCCAGTACCTGAACCTGGCGAAGAACTCCTCCCTGGCAGCCGGTATCGGTTACCCGGAGATGGTCTCGCTGTTCGCCGGTACCGTGCTCAACCAGACCGGCCAGGCCATCGAGGTGATCGCGATCACCATGAGTGTTTATCTCGCTATCAGCATCAGCATTTCCTTGCTGATGAACTGGTACAACAAGCGCATCGCGCTGATCGAGCGGTGAGGATACGCGCATGACGTCCCATGTTTTCAAACCCGACATGCCGCCACCGGTGAAGACCGTTGGCGTGCTCGCCTGGATGCGGGCGAACCTGTTCTCCAGCTGGCTCAACACCCTGCTGACGCTGTTCGCGGTGTACCTGGTGTGGCTGATCCTGCCGCCGCTGTTGCAGTGGTCGATCATCGACGCCAACTGGTCCGGCACCACCCTGTCCGACTGCACCAAGGAAGGCGCCTGCTGGGTGTTCGTGCAGCAGCGTTTCGGCCAGTTCATGTACGGCTACTACCCGACCGAACTGCGCTGGCGCGTAGACCTCACCGTGTGGCTGGCCGTGCTCGGCGCCGCGCCGCTGTTCATCAACCGCTTCCCGCGCAAAGCGGTGTACGGCCTGGGCTTCCTGGTGCTGTACCCGATCCTGGCCTACACCCTGCTGCATGGCGGTCACTTCGGCCTGGCGACCGTGCCGACCAGCCAGTGGGGCGGCCTGATGCTGACCCTGGTGATCGCCACCGTGGGTATCGTCGGCGCCCTGCCGCTAGGCATCCTGCTGGCATTGGGGCGGCGTTCGAACATGCCGGCGGTGAAGGTGGTCTGCGTGACCTTCATCGAGTTCTGGCGTGGCGTGCCGCTGATCACCGTGCTGTTCATGTCCTCGGTGATGCTGCCGCTGTTCCTGCCTGAAGGCATGAGCTTCGACAAGCTGCTGCGGGCGATGATCGGCGTGATCCTGTTCCAGTCGGCGTATATCGCCGAGGTGGTGCGTGGCGGCCTGCAGGCCATTCCCAAGGGCCAGTACGAAGCTGCTGCGGCCATGGGCCTGGGCTACTGGCGCTCGATGGGCCTGGTGATCCTGCCCCAGGCGTTGAAGATGGTGATTCCTGGCATCGTCAACACCTTCATCGCACTGTTCAAGGACACCAGCCTTGTGATCATCATCGGCCTGTTCGACCTGCTCAACAGCGTCAAGCAAGCCGCTGCCGACCCGGCCTGGCTGGGCATGGCGACCGAGGGCTACGTGTTCGCGGCCCTGGTGTTCTGGATTTTCTGTTTCGGTATGTCCCGCTACTCCATGCACCTGGAGCGCAAGCTGGACACTGGCCACAAGCGTTAGGAGTTTCGAAATGAGTGAAGCGATCAAGCAGCCTGCAGGCCCCGAAGGCATCATCCAGATGCAGGGCGTCAACAAGTGGTACGGCCAGTTCCACGTGCTCAAGGACATCAACCTGAACGTGCGCCAGGGCGAGCGTATCGTATTGTGCGGGCCGTCCGGCTCGGGCAAGTCCACCACCATCCGTTGCCTGAACCGCCTGGAAGAGCACCAGCAAGGGCGTATCGTGGTCGATGGCGTGGAGCTGACCAACGACCTCAAGCAGATAGAGGCGATCCGCCGCGAGGTGGGCATGGTGTTCCAGCACTTCAACCTGTTCCCGCACCTGACCATCCTGGAGAACTGCACCCTGGCACCGATGTGGGTGCGCAAGATGCCCAAGCGCAAGGCCGAGGAAATCGCCATGCACTTCCTGGAGCGCGTGCGTATTCCCGAGCAGGCGCACAAGTACCCAGGCCAGTTGTCCGGTGGTCAGCAGCAGCGTGTGGCAATTGCCCGTGCGCTGTGCATGAAACCGAAGATCATGCTGTTCGACGAACCAACCTCGGCGCTCGACCCGGAAATGGTGAAGGAAGTGCTCGACACCATGGTCAGCCTGGCCGAAGACGGCATGACCATGCTCTGCGTAACCCACGAGATGGGCTTTGCCCGCACCGTGGCGAACCGGGTGATCTTCATGGACAAGGGTGAAATCGTCGAGCAGGCCTCGCCGGACGACTTCTTCGACCGTCCGCAAAGTGACCGCACCAAGCTGTTCCTGAGCCAGATCCTGCACTAAAACAAAAAGGCCGCTCCCATCCTGTGGGAGCGGCCTTTTTGTTGCGATGAGCCTGTGGTTTCAGCTTCGCCGCAGAATTCTTCGAGGCCGCTTTGCGGCCTTTTTCGCGACACAAGGCCGCTCCGGTTGCCTGCCTTACTTGTCTTCCTTGTTGGCCACCGGTGCAGGCGGCGGTCGCAGCCCCACTTCGGCCACCAGCTTCAGCTGTTTCCCATTACGCATCACTTCGATAGCCACCTTCTCGGTGGGCTTGATCCGCGCCACCTGGTTCATCGAGCGACGGCCATCTCCAGCCGGCTCGCCATTGATGCTCATGATCACATCGCCCAACTGCAAGCCTGCGCGCTGCGCCGGACCATCGCGGAAGATGCCCGCCACGACGATGCCTGGGCGCCCCTGCATGCCGAACGACTCGGCCAGCTCCTGGCTCAACGGCTGCACTTCGATGCCCAGCCAGCCACGAATCACCTGGCCGTGCTCGACGATCGACTTCATCACCTCCAACGCCAGTTTCGCCGGGATCGCGAAACCAATGCCTTGGGAACCGCCGGACTTGGAGAAGATTGCGGTGTTGATGCCGATCAGGTTGCCGTTGGCATCTACCAGCGCGCCACCGGAGTTGCCCGGGTTGATCGCGGCGTCGGTCTGGATGAAGTCTTCGTAGTTGTTCAGGCCCAGCTGGTTGCGCCCGGTGGCGCTGATGATGCCCATGGTCACGGTCTGGCCGACGCCGAACGGGTTGCCGATGGCCAGGGCGACGTCGCCGATGTGGATGGTGTCGGAGCGACCGATGGTGATGGCCGGGAGGTTCTTCAGGTCGATCTTCAGCACCGCCAGGTCGGTTTCCGGGTCGCTGCCGATGACCCGCGCCAGGGTTTCGCGGCCGTCCTTGAGGGCCACGACGATCTGGTCGGCACCGCTGGTGACGTGGTTGTTGGTCAGCAGGTAGCCTTCCGGGCTCATGATCACCGCCGAACCCAGGCTTGACTCCCAGCGCCGCTGCTTGGGCAGGTTGTCGCCGAAGAAGCGCCGGAACTGCGGGTCTTCGAACAGTGGGTGGGCGCTCTTGTTCACCACCTTGGTGGTGTACAGGTTGGCCACTGCCGGAGCCGCGAGGGTCACGGCGTCGGCATAGGACACCGGGCCCTGGACGATGCGCGAGCTCTGCGGTGCCTGCTGCAGGTTGACGTCCTGGCTGGGCAGGCCGACCCATTGAGGGAAGCGCTGAATCACCAATAGGGCGATCAGTACACCGGTAAGCAGGGGCCAGCCAAAGTAACGCAGAACCTTGAGCATCGAACGAATCCTGGGAGTGGGGCGGGGGCCTGTCAGCGTTGTGCGAGGGGGGAAGCGCGCGCGATCATACAACCTGTGCCTATGCGGTGTCTGTTGCAAAGGTGTAAGCGCTTGTCTGCGGCCTTGCAGGGCCCCCGCGTGGCGTCGTGCCGGTTCCCCCGAACCGGGTGACAGCCCATAATGGCGCTCATTATACGGGGCCTTGAGCCCACGCAAGTGCCGAATTCGAGGAGATTTTCAATGGCCGTCGCCCTGAGCAAGCTGGTCGAGGAAGCCGAGCGCTACTTGTCCAGCAACAAGATCCAGGATTACTGCCCCAACGGCCTGCAGGTCGAGGGGCGTCCGCAGGTGAGCCGCATCGTCACCGGCGTCACCGCCAGCCAGGCGCTGCTGGACGCGGCGGTGGAGGCCGAGGCCGACCTGGTGCTGGTGCACCACGGTTATTTCTGGAAGGGCGAGAGTCCGTGCATCACCGGCATCAAGCAACGCCGCATCAAGACCCTGCTCAAGCACGACATCAGCCTCCTGGCCTTCCACCTGCCGCTGGACGTGCACCCTGAGGTGGGCAACAACGTGCAGCTGGCGCGCCAGCTGGACATCATCGTCGAAGGGCCGCTGGACCCGGACAACCCGCGCGTGGTCGGCCTGGTCGGGTCGTTGGCCGAGTCGATGTCGGCCAGTGATTTCGCCCGCCGCGTGCGCGAAGTGATGGGGCGTGAGCCACTGGTGGTGGAAGGCGAGGGCATGATCCGCCGGGTCGGCTGGTGCACTGGCGGTGGTCAGGGTTACATCGACAACGCCATCGCGGCGGGCGTCGACCTGTTCATCAGTGGCGAAGCATCCGAGCAGACCTTCCACAGCGCCCGCGAGAATGGCGTGAGCTTCATCGCCGCTGGGCACCACGCCACCGAGCGCTATGGCGTGCAGGCGCTGGGTGACTACCTGGCCAAGCGTTTTGCCGTCGAGCACCTGTTCATCGATTGCCCGAACCCGATCTGATCTGGCTTGGCGGTGGCCTGCCATGGCCAAACCCCCAGTCATATCCATAGACCGTTTCGATCTAGCCCGCCGCCTAAATAGAATCAGGTGCTGTGATAAAGTGGCTCGCTCGAACACGGCCCGCTGGCCGTCCATAAGATCGTTTTTCGTGAGTAGCCATGGTCGACAAACTGACGCACTTGAAACAGCTGGAGGCGGAGAGTATCCACATCATCCGCGAGGTGGCCGCCGAGTTCGACAACCCGGTGATGCTGTACTCGATCGGCAAGGACTCCGCCGTGATGCTGCACCTGGCGCGCAAGGCCTTCTTCCCAGGCAAGCTGCCGTTTCCGGTGATGCATGTCGACACCCAGTGGAAATTCCAGGAAATGTATCGCTTCCGCGACAAGATGGTCGAGGAGATGGGCCTGGAACTGATCACCCACGTCAACCCCGAGGGTGTGGCGCAGGGCATCAACCCCTTCACCCATGGCAGCTCCAAGCACACCGACATCATGAAGACCCAGGGTCTGAAGCAGGCGCTGGACAAGCATGGTTTCGACGCCGCCTTCGGTGGCGCGCGCCGCGACGAAGAGAAGTCGCGGGCCAAGGAACGCGTGTATTCGTTCCGCGACAGCAAGCACCGCTGGGACCCGAAGAACCAGCGCCCGGAGCTGTGGAACGTCTACAACGGCAAGGTCAACAAGGGCGAGTCGATTCGCGTGTTCCCGCTGTCGAACTGGACCGAGCTGGATATCTGGCAGTACATCTACCTCGAAGGCATCCCGATCGTGCCGCTGTACTTCGCGGCCGAGCGTGAGGTGATCGAGAAGAACGGCACCCTGATCATGATCGACGACGATCGCATTCTCGAGCACCTCAGCGACGAGGAAAAGGCCCGTATCGTCAAGAAGAAGGTGCGTTTCCGTACCCTGGGCTGCTACCCGTTGACGGGCGCTGTCGAGTCCGAAGCCGAAACGCTGACCGACATCATCCAGGAAATGCTTCTGACGCGTACTTCCGAGCGTCAGGGCCGGGTCATCGACCATGATGGCGCAGGCTCCATGGAAGACAAGAAACGTCAGGGCTACTTCTAATTTCAGGGTTACTCCATGTCGCACCAATCCGATTTGATCAGCGAAGACATCCTCGCTTATCTGGCTCAGCACGAGCGTAAAGAACTGCTGCGTTTCCTCACTTGCGGCAACGTGGATGATGGCAAGAGCACCCTGATCGGGCGCCTGCTGCACGATTCCAAGATGATCTACGAGGACCACCTCGAGGCCATCACCCGCGACTCGAAGAAGGTCGGCACCACAGGCGAAGAAGTCGACCTGGCGTTGCTGGTCGACGGCCTGCAGGCCGAGCGCGAGCAGGGCATCACCATCGATGTCGCCTACCGCTATTTCTCCACCGCCAAGCGCAAGTTCATCATCGCCGACACCCCGGGCCACGAGCAGTACACCCGCAACATGGCCACCGGCGCGTCCACCTGCGACCTGGCGATCATCCTGGTCGACGCCCGCTACGGCGTGCAGACCCAGACCCGCCGGCACAGCTATATCGCATCCTTGCTGGGCATCAAGCACATTGTCGTCGCGGTCAACAAGATGGACCTCAAAGGCTTCGACGAGCAGGTCTTCGAGTCGATCAAGGCCGACTACCAGACGTTCGCCGATGCCATCAACCTCAAGCCATCGAGCCTGCACTTCGTGCCCATGTCGGCGCTCAAGGGCGACAACGTGGTCAACCGCAGCGAGCGTTCGCCGTGGTACACGGGCCCTGCGCTGATGGAGATCCTCGAAACCGTGGAAGTGTCGGCCGACCGCAACGTCACCGACCTGCGCTTCCCGGTGCAGTACGTGAACCGTCCGAACCTGAACTTCCGCGGCTTCGCCGGCACCCTCGCCAGTGGCGTGGTGCACAAGGGCGATGAGGTGGTGGTGCTGCCGTCGGGCAAGAGCAGCCGGGTCAAGTCCATCGTCACCTTCGAGGGCGAGCTGGAGAGCGCGGGCCCCGGCCAGGCCGTGACCCTGACCATGGAAGACGAGATCGACATCTCCCGCGGCGACCTGCTGGTGCATGCCGACAACGTGCCGCAGGTGGCCGACCAGTTCGACGCCATGCTGGTATGGATGGCCGAGGAGCCGATGCTTCCGGGCAAGAAGTACGACATCAAGCGCGCCACCAGCTACGTGCCGGGCTCCATCGCCAGCATCACCCACAAGGTCGATGTGAACACCCTGGAGCAGGGCGCTGCCAGTGCGTTGCAATTGAACGAGATCGGCCGTGTGAAGGTGGCCTTGGACGCCGCCATCGCCCTGGACGGCTACGACAGCAATCGCACCACCGGCGCGTTCATCGTCATCGACCGCCTGACCAACGGCACCGTGGGCGCCGGCATGATCATCGCCCCGCCCGTACTGCCCCATGGCGGTACCGGCCAGCATGGCAAACTGGCTCACGTATCTACCGAGGAGCGTGCCCTGCGCTTCGGCCAGCAACCGGCCACCGTGCTGTTCAGCGGTCTGTCCGGCGCTGGCAAGAGCACACTGGCCTACGCCGTTGAGCGCAAGCTGTTCGACATGGGCCGTGCGGTGTACGTGCTCGATGGCCAGAACCTGCGCCACGACCTGAACAAGGGCCTGCCCCAGGACCGCGCCGGCCGTACCGAGAACTGGCGTCGCGCCGCCCATGTGGCGCGCCAGTTCAACGAAGCCGGCATGCTGACCTTGGCCGCGTTCGTTGCTCCGGATGCCGAAGGCCGTGAGCAGGCCAAGGCGCTGATCGGCAAGGAGCGTTTGGTTACCGTGTATGTCCAGGCCTCGCCGATTGCCTGCCGCGAGCGTGACCCGCAAGGGTTGTATGCCGCTGGTGGCGATAACATCCCAGGCGAAAGCTTCCCGTATGACGTGCCGCTGGATGCGGACCTGGTGATTGATACCCAGTCGGTCAGCGTTGATGAGGGTGTGAAGCAGGTGTTGGATGTGTTGCGTCAGCGTGGCGCTATCTAAGCGAAGGCATGCATGACAAAACCCGCCATGGCGCAAGCCTGGCGGGTTTTTTGTTGTTCAGGGGTTCGTGTTCAGTGACATGCCTGTACGCATCAGTCATTGAGTGCCTCGTTGCCTAGAGCGGCTGCTATCCAGGAGGGTAGGGCGATGCAACTGGCCAGAAGCTGCTGCCACTGTTGTTCTGGCAGGCGTTGGCGCAAGTTACGCGCGGTGGTGGTTGCCTGCTGCTTGCCGAGCCAGGCGAACGCCCTTGCGGCATCTCCGGTAGTCGAGGTGGCCAGCATCCAGTGAGGGGCGTGCTGGAGCTGTATTTTCGCCTGGCCGATTTTCAGGGTTCGTGATTGGCCATTGGTGAGGAAGACTTGCTGGAGTGGTGTGTGTTGGGTCAAGCCCAGGACGTTTGCCGCGTGTGCGCCGTTCGGCACGATGGTTTCGTTACTTTTCCGAGCCAGTGCCTGCACGACCGTCTCAGGGGCTGGAGAGCGCTCGCTACCGCTGTTGCTGATGGGACGAATGTAGAGGCCGCGACAGATGCGCTGTAGCTTGCCTGCCTTGGTCAGGCGGGAGAATGCCTGGTCTACTGCAAAACGACTGCCCATGCCGAGAAACTCCTTCGGCGCCAGTACATCACCTTCAGGCAGCGCCAGGCTGCGTTCGATGATGAGTTCGGGGAGCGATTTCATGCACGGGTTCCGATAGGGGAGTTGGGTGATGGGAAACATTGCAGGGTCATGGATTCACGCCATTGGGTGATCCGCTCGAGAATTTGCTCGGATGTTTCCTGGCGTCCGGAGGCCGGGTGATAGATAAGGTCCGAGCCCGATGGATGGCAGGTCAATTCTATGAAGTGCTCCAACAGTTGGTCTTGTTCGGCTGAAGACCCGCTGGCACCAGTCAATACAGTTACCAGTGACTTGAATTCATCAGCGGTGTAGTCGGTGAAAGTGCGTTTTAGATCGATCATTCGCTTATCTCCGAAGACAGGGTGTATTGCATCAGACTCATGATCCGCATGTTGTCTATGTCATAAACTTCGCCACCGAGTTCGGGAGGGGTGAGATGGCAGATTTCATAGGAGCGTATGCCCTCGAAGGTGTCTTTGAATGGGGCTCGGGGAGGCCAACCTTTCTTGATCCTGTTCAGTTGCGCGGGGATGAATTGCTGGGAAAGGACGGGGTCTTCGGCGATGGTCATCCAGAGCGTTGTACAGAAGTGGCTGAAGGTTTTGAATCTTCGGCCTGCGAGTTTTGCAGCGATATGTGCGGGTATAGGAGCAGCCATAAGTCAACCTTTCCTTGGTGAGATGGGTTTTTGACAGTCGATGAATATATGGTCCCATCAATTCTCACTAGGAGATACTTCCTGCTTGCCTATGCTCCAGTAAGTTGATTTCGTTATTTTTGTAGGATTTTTCTGTGCCGGCTGCCGGTAAACGACTCTACAAAGATATACCCTTCGCCATGCCAGCTCTTTACCAATTTTTGAATTTGGGCTCCCCGTCCCACGAGGTTGCTCGCTATTAAGCCCCCAGCCTCCAAAGCCAAAACCGCCACCGCCTAACGAATCAATAGGTGGCAAGGGTTTTCGATTTTCAGGATTGGCACTGATGTGAAGGCCTTCCGTTAGATAGAGGGTGCCGCCTGATGGAACGGGATCTGTTGGGTAAACGTATGAGTTCTCGGTGTATAAAGTTCCTTGCTTAGCCATGTAGTCGTCCTCCTGATAGCTACATGGTTAATTTGTCAAATTCGCTTTGATTTCTAAGTCATCTGCCTCTGTCGTTGGCGTGGGAGGTGGCGATGTGCCGAGTGAGAAGTCTCCTAGATGTGTTTTCCGCCCACTGGAATTATTCGTCGTTCTTTCACTGCCTTATAAGAAAAACTCGAATAAATCTCCTTCACCCCGGGCAATGTCTGCAACACCTCCCTGGCAAACTCACCAAACGACTCCAAGTCCCGCGCCAACACCTCCAGCAAAAAGTCATACCGCCCCGAAATGTTATGGCAGGCAACGATCTCGGGAATGTTCATCAGCCGCTGCTCGAACGCTCGCGCGGCATCCTTGTTGTGCGACTCCATCATGATGCTGACGAACGCTGTCACCCCGAACCCTAGGGACTTGGGCGAGAGGGTGGCCTGGTAGCCGGTGATGTAGCCGTTCTCTTCCAGCAACTTGACCCGCCTCCAGCACGGCGAGGTGGTCAGTGATACCTGGTCGGCCAGTTCGGCGACGGTAAGGCGGGCGTTGTCCTGCAGGGCAGCGAGCAGGGCGCGGTCGGTGCGGTCGAGTGGCGCTGGCATGGTTTGCCCTTGTATGGGTGGAATTGTTGTTTTTGTTTTAAATCCTGCAATTGGCGTGGGCCAAATTGGAAAAATTTCGGGTGCGTGCAGGCATAAGCTTAGAACAAACAACAAGGAGGCTGTTGTCATGCCTGGCGCCAAGCACGAGACCGGTTTTTCAACGCGGGCCATCCATCATGGCTACGACCCGCAAACCCACGGCGGGGCCTTGGTGCCACCGGTGTACCAAACCGCCACCTATGCTTTCCCCACGGTCGAGTACGGCGCCGCGTGTTTTGCCGGCGAGCAGGGCGGGCATTTCTACAGCCGAATTTCCAACCCGACCTTGGCCTTGCTGGAACAGCGCATGGCCTCGCTGGAAGGGGGCGAGGCGGGCTTGGCCCTGGCCTCTGGCATGGGTGCCATCACTTCCACGCTCTGGACTCTTTTGCGCCCCGGCGACGAACTGATCGTCGGCAATACCCTGTACGGCTGTACCTTCGCCTACCTGCACCACGGTATCGGCCAGTTCGGCGTGAAGGTCCGGCATGTCGACCTCAACGACCTGGCGGCGCTCAAGGCGGCCATCGGCAAGAAGACCCGGATGATCTACTTCGAAAGCCCGGCCAACCCCAACATGCAGCTGGTGGACATCGCCGCAGTGGCTGACATGGCGCGTGAGTACCACCTGACCCCGGTGGTCGATAACACCTATTGCACCCCCTACTTGCAGCGTCCATTGGAGCTGGGCGCGGACCTTGTCGTGCATTCGGCCACCAAGTACCTGTCTGGCCATGGCGACATCACGGCCGGCCTGGTAGTGGGGCGGCGGGCGTTGATCGAGCGCATCCGCCTGGAAGGGCTCAAGGACATGACTGGCGCAGTGCTTTCACCCCACGATGCTTCGTTGCTGATGCGCGGCATGAAGACCCTGGCCCTGCGCATGGACCGGCATTGCGTCAACGCCCAGCAGGTGGCCGAATTCCTGGCTCGGCAGCCGCAGGTCGAGTTGATCCATTACCCAGGACTATCGTCATTTCCCCAATACGAGCTGGCCCAGCGACAGATGCGCCAGCCGGGAGGAATGATCGCGTTCGAACTCAAGGGCGGGCTCGAGGCTGGTCGACGCTTCATGAACGCTCTTGAACTGTTTGCCCGTGCGGTGAGCCTGGGGGACACCGAGTCGCTGGCGCAACACCCGGCCAGCATGACCCATTCCAGCTACACCGCGCAGGAGCGGGCGCACCATGGTATTTCCGAGGGGCTGGTGCGGCTGTCGGTGGGGCTGGAGGATATCGAGGACCTCGTCGCTGATGTCGAACAAGCGCTTAAGCATCTATAGCCTTTGATATACGAATTGCTCCTACTTTTTTGGGCATTTTCGCTCTGCTGGAGGTGACTATTCGTATTTGAGGCGTAGGACGTGCCACTTAGCCTAGTGGTTCGGGCGGGAATCTTTCCTCGTACCGCCATTTCACCTTAATAGGCATGAGTCATGAAACTAAACAAAATGATCCCTCAGTTCGCCCTGGCCCTCGCTGCCGTAACTGCCAGTGGTGCCGCCATGGCTCAGAAAGATTGCTGCCCGTTCAGCGATGCGAACCTGAAGGAGTCGCCAGTTCAACTGCAGAACGCGACTTCGCAACTGCTGCAACTGAAGGGCGTAGAGTTCACCTGGAAAGAAACCCAGAAAAAGGACATCGGCCTGATCGCCCAGGATGTACAGGCGGTCTATCCGCAATTGGTTCAACCGATGCCTCTGCCAAATGGCAAGGGCGAGGCCCTGACGGTCGACTACGATAAGCTGGCCGCCCCACTGATCGAATCGATCCGCGAGCTGAACCAGCGTATCGAGGAGCTGGAAAAGGCCCGCGCTTCGGCTAAATGATCCAGAGTGTCGGCGTCGACTACAGGTAATTGCATCTGAAGTAGCCCGCATCTGTCAGGTCGGCCGCAAAGCCTGAAAACGCCCGGTGCATTGCATCGGGCGTTTTGTTTTTCCATGGCCTTGCAACCTCGAAGGGCCAATAGCGCCCACAAAAAAGGCCCCTTGCGAGGCCTTGTCGGTGTTCAGCGTTTCAACGCTTGAGCCCGTAGCTTTCGTCGAGCATGCCCGGCGAGTTTGGCGCCTTGGGCGCGTAGTCGCGTGGCACTTCGGCGGTGTCCTTCGGTGGCGTCAGGCGGTCACGCGGGCCTTGTGCGGCGTCCGAGTGCAAGGACGCGAGCAGGCGCTGGCGGGTCAGCTCGTCCAGTGCCAGGCGGTTGGCGCCATCGGCCAGGTGGTCCTGGACGTCCTGGTAGCTCTGGGTGAGTTTCTTCACCAGCGCAGCAGTACTGTTGAAGTGGGTGACCACTTCGTTCTGGTAGTTGTCGAAACGCTGCTGGATGTCGTCCAGCTGGCGTTGCGTGCTGCTGGGGGCAGCGTTGGGCAGCAGGCGGGCCAGCGCGAAACCAACGGCGACACCAACGACCAGGGCCAGGGTCGGCAGCAACCAAACAAGGAGCGAGTGTTCCACGAGTCCTTCCTCTATAAACGGCTTTGCTTTACGTTAACGGCTCAGACCTGCGCTGTATACCGCGAACAATCGCAAATATTTCAGAACAGAATACCTCAGCTAGACGAGTCGACCCCTTCCGAGGTCACGGAGTTGTGCCTTGCTTATTCGTGAAACCCCCTTGTTCATCGATGGCCCTGTCGGCCAACTGGAAGCCTTGTACCTGGATGTGGCCGAGCCCCGCGGTGCCGTGCTGATCTGCCACCCCAACCCGGTCCAGGGCGGCACCATGCTCAACAAGGTGGTTTCGACCTTGCAACGCACCGCCCGCGACGCAGGCTACATCACCCTGCGTTTCAATTACCGTGGCGTTGGCCAGAGCACCGGCAGCCATGACATGGGCGCCGGTGAAGTGGCCGATGCCGAAGCCGCCATGGCCTGGTTGCGGGCAACGCATCCCGGGCTTGCGCTGACCGTGATGGGCTTCTCTTTCGGTGGCTTCGTCGCCGCCAGCCTGGCCGGACGCCTGGAGGCTGGTGGTGTCGAGCTGCAACAGCTGTTCATGATCGCCCCGGCGGTGATGCGCCTGAGCGCTGAATTCCCGTTGCCCGAGCGCTGCACCTTGACCGTGGTGCAGCCAGATACCGACGAAGTGGTGGCGCCGCAGCTGGTTTACGATTGGTCCGACGCGCTCACGCGCCCCCATGAGCTGCTGAAAGTGGCAGAATGCGGACACTTCTTCCATGGCAAGCTGACCGACCTGAAGGATCTGCTGCTGCCACGCCTAACGAACTGAGCCAAGCCTGAATAAGCGAACACCCATGACCACGCGTATCCTCACCGGTATCACTACCACCGGCACCCCGCACCTGGGCAACTACGCCGGCGCCATTCGCCCGGCGATCCTCGCCAGCCAGCAACCGGGCGCCGACTCGTTCTATTTCCTGGCCGACTACCACGCGCTGATCAAGTGCGACGACCCGCTGCGCATCCAGCGCTCGCGCCTGGAAATCGCCGCCACCTGGCTGGCCGGTGGCCTGGACCCGGAGAAGGTGACCTTCTACCGCCAGTCCGATATCCCGGAAATTCCCGAGCTTACCTGGCTGCTGACCTGCGTCGCCGGCAAGGGCCTGCTCAATCGCGCCCACGCCTACAAGGCCTCGGTGGACAAGAACCTGGAAAACGGCGAAGACCCGGACGCCGGCGTGACCATGGGCCTGTTCAGCTACCCGGTACTGATGGCGGCGGACATCCTGATGTTCAACGCCCACAAGGTGCCGGTCGGCCGCGACCAGATCCAGCACGTGGAAATGGCCCGCGACATCGCCCAGCGCTTCAACCACCTGTTCGGCCAGGGCAAGGAGTTCTTCGTACTGCCGGAAGCGGCCATCGAGGAGACCGTGGCTACGCTGCCAGGCCTGGACGGCCGCAAGATGTCCAAGAGCTACGACAACACCATTCCGTTGTTCTCCAGCGCCAAGGACATGAAAGATGCGATCTCGCGCATCGTCACCGACTCGCGCGCCCCGGGCGAGCCGAAGGATGCCGACAACTCGCACCTGTTCACCCTGTTCCAGGCGTTCTCTACCCCGGCGCAGGCCGGCGAGTTCCGCGACGAACTGATGCAGGGCATGGGTTGGGGCGAGGCCAAGCAGCGCCTGTTCCAACTGCTCGACGGCCAACTGGGCGAGGCGCGTGAGCGCTACCACCAGTTGATCGCATGTCCGGCGGACCTGGAAGACATCCTTCTGGCGGGGGCTGCCAAGGCCCGCAAAACCGCCAGCCCGTTCCTCGAGCAACTGCGCGAGGCGGTGGGCCTGCGGTCGTTCCGCAGCATTGTGCAGACGGGCGCCGAGACCAAGAAGAAGGCGGCCAAGAGTGCGCGTTTCGTCAGTTTCCGCGACGACGACGGCAGCTTCCGTTTCCGCCTGCTGGCCGCCGATGGCGAGCAATTGCTGCTGTCGCGCAGCTTCGCCGATGGCAAGAGCGCTGGTGCGGTGAGCAAGCAGTTGCAGCAGGGCGGTGATGCCGATATTCGCGTCGAAGGCCTGGGCTTCTCCCTGTGGCTGGCCGGCGAGCAGGTCGCCGATGGCCCGCAGTTTGCCGATGAAGGCGCTCGTGACGCGGCGATCCAGGGCCTGCGTGCGGCGTTGGAGCCACAGCAGGACTAAATGAGCAGGCCATTGGCCGTATGCATCATTGCCATTATGCGGGCCTGTCGCTAAAGTGACGGCCCGTTTTTTGTTGCCTCGCTAACGAATCATGACGCCCCTAGAACGATATCAAGCAGATCTCAAACGCCCAGACTTCTTCCATGACGCGGCGCAGGAAACGGCGGTGCGTCATCTTCAGCGTCTGTACGACGACCTGGTCGCGGCGCAGAACAACAAGCCGGGCGTGTTCGGCAAGCTGTTCGGCAAGAAAGAGCAGACCCCGGTCAAGGGCCTGTATTTTTGGGGCGGGGTAGGCCGGGGCAAGACCTACCTGGTGGACACCTTCTACGAGGCGCTGCCGTTCCAGGAGAAGATGCGCACCCACTTCCACCGCTTCATGAAGCGTGTGCACGAGGAAATGAAAACCCTCAAGGGCGAGAAGAACCCGCTGACCATCATCGCCAAGCGCTTCTCCCAGGAAGCCCGGGTGATCTGCTTCGACGAGTTCTTCGTCTCGGACATCACCGACGCGATGATCCTCGGCACCTTGATGGAAGAGCTGTTCAAGAACGGCGTATCGCTGGTGGCCACTTCCAACATCGTGCCAGACGGCCTGTACAAGGACGGCCTGCAACGTGCGCGCTTCCTGCCGGCCATCGCCATGATCAAGCAGTACACCGACGTGGTGAACGTCGACAGCGGCGTGGACTACCGCCTGCGTCACCTGGAGCAGGCCGAGCTGTTCCACTTCCCGCTCAATGACGCCGCCCAGCAGAGCATGCGGGCCAGCTTCAAGGCGTTGACGCCAGAGTGCACCGCCGCCGTCGAAAACGATGTGCTGATGATCGAGAACCGCCCGATCCATGCCCTGCGCACCTGCGATGACGTCGCCTGGTTCGACTTCCGCGCCCTGTGCGACGGGCCGCGCAGCCAGAACGACTACATCGAGCTGGGCAAGATCTTCCATGCCGTGCTGCTGAGCAACGTCGAGCAGATGGGCGTGGCCACCGATGACATCGCGCGTCGTTTCATCAACATGGTGGATGAGTTCTACGACCGCAACGTCAAACTGATCATCTCGGCCGAGGTGGAGCTCAAGGACCTGTACACCGGCGGGCGCCTGAGCTTCGAGTTCCAGCGCACGCTGAGCCGCTTGCTGGAGATGCAATCCCACGAGTTCCTGGCGCGCGCGCACAAGCCTTGAGGGCGGGTTCTAAAGAAAAAAGCCAGAGCAGTTGCTCTGGCTTTTTCGTTTGGTTCGCTGAAGGCCTTCAGGCTTCTTGCATGAACTGCTGCCGATACTGGTTCGGTGACAGTTCCGTGTGCTGGCGGAACAAGCGGGCGAAGAAGCTCGCGTCGTCGTAGCCCACCTCGTAGCTGATGGTCTTGATGCTCTTGCGCGTGCTCGAGAGCAAGCCCTTTGCCGTCTCGATCCTCAGCCGTTGCAGGTAGTGCAGGGGCTTGTCGCCGGTGGCGCTCTGGAAGCGCCGCATGAAGTTGCGAATGCTCATGCCGTGGTTGCGCGCCACGTCCTCGAAGCGGAACTTGTCGGCGAAGTGCTCCTCCAGCCAGTGCTGGATTTGCAGGATGATCAGGTCCTGGTGCAGCTTCTGCCCGCCGAAGCCCATGCGGCCCGGGGTGTAGTTGCGTTGCACTTCGTAGAGGATGTCGCGGGCCACGGCCCGGGCCACGTTGGCGCCGCAGAAACGCTCGATCAGGTAGATGTACAGGTCGCAGGCCGAGGTGGTGCCGCCGGCGCAATACAGGTTGTCGGCGTCGGTCAGGTGCTTGTCCTGGTTCAGGCGCACCTTGGGGAAGCGTTCGGCGAAACTGTTGAAGAAGCGCCAGTAGGTGGTCGCTTCCTTGCCGTCCAGCAAGCCTGCTTCGGCCAACCAGAACACGCCGCTGGCCTCGCCGCACAGCACCGCGCCACGGGCGTGCTGTTCGCGCAGCCAGGGCAGTACTTGCGGGTAGCGTTGCAAGAGGTTGTCGAAGTCTTCCCAGAACGCCGGGAGGATGATCACGTCAGCGGCGTCCAGGCCCCCATCGACCGGAAGCTGTACGTCGCTGAAACTGTCCACGGGTTGGCCGTCAGGGCTGACCAGGTGGATCTCGAACATTGGCTGCAAGCCCAGGCCCAGCTGCTTGCTGTAGCGCAGGCTGGCCAGGTGGAAGAAATCCTTGGCCTGCATCAGGGTCGAGGCGAACACCTTGTTGATGGCCAGGATGCTGACGCGCCGCAACGACGCGGAGGGTTGGGTAAACATCATTGTCATTGTTCTTATAAGGTAGAAAGGTCAGGTACCGGCTGGATCGTCTTATTTTTTGGCGATTGTGTCTAGCCCGGACGTCGCGGCGATTCCATTCGCGGGCAAGCCCGCTCCTACAGGTCTCGCAGAACCTTGTAGGAGCGGGCTTGCCCGCGAAAAGGTTGACGAAGATGTTGGCTCAAGGCGCCGGATTCGGTTGCCCTTGATGAATCGCCTCGATCGCAGCCAGTAACTCATCGCCCAGTTGCAGCTTGAGGCTGTCCAGGTTGGCCTGCAACTGCGCAAGGTCGGTCGCGCCAATGATGTTGCTGGTCACGAACGGCCGACGAGTAACGAAGGCCAGGGCCATTTGCGCCGGGTCCAGGCCGTGCTCGCGGGCCAGTTGTACATAGCGGCTACAGGCGGCCACGGTCTGTGGGTTGGAGTAGCGGGCAAAGCGGCTGAACAGGGTCAGGCGGGTATGTTCTGGGCGGGCGCCGTTCTCGTACTTGCCCGAGAGCATGCCGAAGGCCAGTGGCGAGTAGGCCAGCAGCCCGCATTGTTCGCGAATGGCGACTTCCGCCAAGCCTACCTCGAAGCTGCGGTTGAGCAGGTTATAGGGGTTCTGGATCGACACCGCCCGCGGCCAACCGCGCGCTTCGGCCAGTTGCAGGAACTTCATGGTGCCCCACGGGGTTTCGTTGGACAGGCCGACATGGCGGACCTTGCCGGCACGCACCTGTTCGTCGAGCACTTCCAGGGTTTCTTCCAATGGCGTGAACAGGTCGTTGGGCAGGTGCTGGTAGCCGAGCTTGCCGAAGAAATTGGTGCTGCGCTCGGGCCAGTGCAATTGGTAAAGGTCGATGCGGTCGGTCTGCAGGCGCGCAAGGCTTGCGTCCAGCGCCGCGACGATATGCTGGCGGTTGTGCTTGAGCTGGCCGTCGCGGATATGGCTGATGCCGTTGCCGGGGCCTGCAACCTTGCTGGCGAGCACCCAGTCGTCGCGGTCGCCATTGGCGGCGAACCAGTTGCCGATGATGCGCTCGGCGGCGCCGTAGCTCTCCGGGCGGGGCGGCGAGGGGTACATTTCAGCGGTGTCGATGAAGTTGATACCGCGGGCCTTGGCCAAGGCAATCTGCTCGAAGGCCTGGGCCTGGGTGTTCTGCTCGCCCCAGGTCATGGTGCCCAGGCACAGGGCGCTGACAGCGAGATCGGTACGGCCAAGCGTGCGGTATTCCATTGCAAAGGCTTCCTGCTGGCTAAAGAAGATCATAAAAGCAGGTTGAAATTCTTTGCGCAATCTGGATAATCCTGCCCCTCTCCGTGTGGCGGAAGTGATGCACCACCATGCAGGAGGAACCTTGTCGAACATTGGTCGCGCCGACCCGAGCCCCCACTTAGCGCCCAATGCGAGGCTGCGCGCTTGCCCTTGGCAAGCTGTGCACTATCCAGTAAGATTCGCCGTCTATTTTTCGCTGGGCGGCCTCTGAGGCTTTAGAGAATGAAAACTTTTACTGCTAAACCGGAAACAGTAAAGCGCGACTGGTACGTAGTTGACGCCGCTGGTCAGACCCTGGGTCGTCTGGCTACCGAAATCGCTCGTCGCCTGCGTGGCAAGCACAAAGCTGAATACACCCCTCACGTTGACACCGGCGACTACATCGTCGTCATCAACGCCGAGCAGGTTCGTGTTACTGGCGCCAAGTCTTCGGACAAAATGTACTACTCCCACTCCGGCTTCCCAGGTGGCATCAAGGAAATCAGCTTCGAGAAGCTGATCGACAAGGCCCCTGAGCGCGTCATCGAGACCGCGGTCAAAGGCATGCTGCCGAAGAACCCGCTGGGTCGCGACATGTACCGCAAGCTGAAAGTGTACGCGGGTGCTACCCACCCTCACACTGCTCAGCAGCCTCAAGAACTGAAGATCTAACGGGATAGTTCATTATGTCGGCGACTCAAAATTACGGCACTGGCCGTCGCAAGACCGCAACCGCTCGCGTATTCCTGCGTCCGGGCACTGGTAACATCTCCATCAACAACCGTTCTCTGGACGTGTTCTTCGGTCGTGAAACCGCTCGCATGGTTGTTCGTCAGCCGCTCGAGCTGACCGAAACCGTCGAGAAGTTCGACATCTACGTCACCGTTTCCGGTGGTGGTGTCAGCGGTCAGGCCGGTGCGATCCGTCACGGTATCACCCGCGCCCTGATGGAATACGACGAAACCCTGCGTGGCGCCCTGCGTCGTGCTGGCTACGTCACCCGCGACGCTCGTGAAGTCGAGCGTAAGAAAGTGGGTCTGCGTAAAGCGCGTAAGCGTCCTCAGTACTCCAAGCGTTAATACCGCTTCGGCAGTCGAAAAAAGCCCGGTTCCTTTTTGGAACCGGGCTTTTTTTATGTCTTGAACTAACCTGTCAGCATGTCGACGGCGACGCCCGGTATAGACACAGATCAAGCAAAGCGAGGGTTACAGCCCAGGTAGGGGGTAATCACCTTGTCATTGTGTGGATTTGTTTCTTACCATGGCGGCCAATTTTTAGCGCCACAGACATTACCTAAGTAGATGCCTGATTCAACAGGCCAGAAGAAAGCTGATGGGAGAGGACTGAATGAGCAATGACGGCGTCAACGCAGGCCGGCGCCGCTTCCTTGTAGCTGCCACATCCGTGGTGGGGGCTGCGGGGGCAGTGGGGGCTGCGGTACCGTTCGTGGGGTCATGGTTCCCCAGTGCCAAGGCGAAAGCCGCAGGGGCACCGGTGAAGGTCAATATCGCCAAGGTCGAGCCTGGCCAGCAGATGGTCGCCGAATGGCGCGGCCAGCCGGTGTTCATCGTGCGACGAACGCAGGAGATCCTCGATAACCTGAAGAAGATCGCTGGCGACCTGTCCGATCCTGAGTCCAAGGCATCGGTGCAGCCCACCTATGTCGACCCGCAGGTGCGCTCGATCAAGCCGGAAATTCTTATTCTCGTTGGCCTGTGCACCCACCTGGGTTGCTCGCCGACCTTCCGCCCGGAAGTCGCACCGGCTGACCTCGGGCCGAAGTGGGTGGGGGGCTATTTCTGCCCTTGCCATGGCTCCCATTACGACCTTGCCGGCCGTGTCTACAAATCGCAGCCTGCCCCTCTCAACCTGCCCGTGCCGCCGCACTCGTACGAGTCGGACGAGATCATCGTCGTTGGCGTCGACCAGGAGAACGCATGATGAGCAAGTTCATGGACTGGATTGATGCTCGCTTCCCCGCCACCAAGATGTGGGAAGACCACCTGAGCAAGTATTACGCGCCCAAGAACTTCAATGGCGGGTTCACACGTGCAGCGGAAAACATGAGACTGCCCAAGGCAACAGTGAGCACGCTGGTACAGGC
>NZ_JBNNVR010000039.1:0-42870 GCF_050280645.1 Pseudomonas sp. NPDC089554 | reverse complement strand
GGGTTCGACGCCTCGTAGGCCGCGTGAGCGGTCTGCAGGGTGTTGTCGACGACCTTGACCGGCTTCTCGATGCGCGCACCCAGGCCAGTGGGGCCGACGCTGTGTCCAATAGTGCCCGAGCTTCGCGCCGCTGTCAGTCGATTGGCCCGCGCGGGTAGCGCTTGAGCTTGTCGACCAGTTCGCGCCCGGGAATCGGCCGGTCGAACAGGTAGCCCTGGCCAACGTCACAGCGGTGCCTGCGCAGGAACGCCAGCTGCTCGGCGGTCTCGATGCCTTCGGCGACCACCTTGAGCTTGAGGTTGTGGGCCATGGCCACCACCGCCGAGGTGATCTCCATGTCGTCCTGGTTGGCGGGGATCTCGCTGATGAAGCTGCGGTCGATCTTGATGATGTCGATGGGGAATTTTTTCAAGTAGCTCAGCGACGAATAACCGGTGCCGAAGTCGTCCATGGCCAGGGTCAGGCCCAGGCGCTTGAGGTCGTCGAGCTGGCGCCGGGTGTCTTCGGTGGCTTCCAGCAGCAGGCCCTCGGTGAGCTCCAGCTCCAGCAGGTGCGGTGGCAGCGCTTCCTCTTCGAGGATGGTGCCGATCGAGCTGACCAGCTCGGGGTCGGAGAACTGCTTGGGCGACAGGTTGATGGCCACGTGCAGGTTGCCCATGCCGGCATCGCGCAGCTCGTTGCTCATGCGGCAGGACTGGCGCACCACCCACTTGCCGATGGGAATGATCAGCCCGGTTTCCTCGGCCACGCTGATGAACTGGTCCGGGCGGATCATGCCGCGCTCGGGGTGGTTCCAGCGCAGCAGCGCCTCCAGGCCCAGCAGGCGGCCGCTGCGCAGGCACAGCTTGGGCTGGTAGAACACTTCCAGTTCGTTCTGGGTCAGGGCTCGGCGCAGGTTGTTTTCGACGAACAGCTTGTAGCTGGCCTCGGCGTTCAGCACCTCGGTGAACACCTGCACCTGATGCTTACCGTTGGCCTTGGCCTTGTGCAGGGCAAGGCCTGCGTTCTTCATCAGGGTGGCCGGGTCGCTGCCGTGCAGCGGCGCGCAGGCCAGGCCCACGGAAGCGGTGACGTTGATCAGCTGGTTGTCGACGAACATTGGTTTGTCGAGGGTGCGCAGCAACTGCTGGGCCACGCCCTGGCCGTCTTCCAGGCTGGTGTCGTCGAGCAGCACGGCGAATTCGTTACTGGCGAAACGCGCCAGGCTGCCGCCGTCGCTCAAGCTGTTGCGCAGGCGGCGGGCCAGGCTGATCAGCAGTTTGTCGCCGGTCTGGTGGCCGAGGCTGTCGTTGATGCGCTTGAAATTGTCGATGTCCACCAGCAGCAGGCAGATCGGGCTGTTGCTGTCGCGGGCGAAGCGCTCGTCGAGGCTGCGGATGAACGCCGGGCGGTTGCCCAGGCTGGTCAGGTTGTCGGTGTAGGCCAGGCGCTCGATGCGCTGCTGGGCCAGCTTGCTCTGGGTGATGTCTTCGTAGATGCCGATGTAGTGGGTCAACTCGCGGTTGTCGCCATACACCTTGGAAATCGACAGCTGGCCCCAGTAGGGCTCCAGGCTCTTGCGCCGGCTCTTGAACTCGCCCTGCCAGCTGTTGCCGATGGCCAGGCTCGAGGGTGAGTCGAAGAGGATCTGGTTGAGGTTCTCGAGCGCCGGCAGTTCGGCCAGGTGGCGGCCCTGCACTTCGTCGGTGCTGTACTGGGTGATCGCCGTGAAGCTTGGGTTGACGTACTCCACCACGCCATCGCGGTTCACCAACAGGAAGGCGCTGGCGCTTTGCTCGACCGCCCGCTGGAACAGGTGCAGGGCGCTGGTGGCGGTGCGTCGGTTGTGGTTGGTGATGACCTGGGCGAACTGGTCGGCCAGCTCGCCGGCGAAGGCGATTTCATCCGACTGCCAGGCACGGGGCAGGCCGGTCTGTTCCAGGCACAGCACACCAACCACTTGGCCATCGACGCGGATACTGGCGTCGAGCATGGCGTTGTCGTCGCTGTTGAAGAGGATTTCCGCCATGTCACGGGTACGCGGGTCGTGGCTGGCGTTGTGGGCGTCGATGGCGCGGCTGGCGTGCAGGGCCTCGAGGTAGTCGGGGAACTGGCTGGCGTCGATCGGCTCTGGCAAGCGATAGGCTTGCGCGTGCTGGTCCCAGGCGCTGATCGGTTCCAGGCGCTGCTCGTTGAGGTACCAGATGCTGGCGCAGTCGACCTTGTAGATCTCACAGGCGCTGCGGGTAATCAGCTCGGCGGCTTCCAGCAGCGAGTTGCTGGCGCTGTAGCGCTGGCGTGCCAGGCGCAGGATCAAGTCTTGCTGGGCATGTACCCGCTCGAGGTGCTCGAGTTGTTCCTGCTGGGCGCGCTGGTTCAGTTGCAGGGCGAGTTCCAGGCGGCTGTTGCGCGACTCCAGGTCGTTGGTGTCCTGCTCCGCGCTGTCGTCCTGCTGGTCGTCCAGCACGGTGAGGTAGCCGCGCAGCAGTTGGCGATTGTGCTGCTTGTAGGCTTCACCGGTCTCCAGCAAGCGCAAGGCCCCGGCAGCACTGTGCAAGGTGTAGCGCACCCGGTAATGGCCGCGCTGGGCCAGTTGTGCCTGGATCTGGTCATGCTGGCGGTAGCGCGCTTCGGGTTCCATGAGGCTGGCATAAGGCGAACCGATCAAGGCGCACAGCTCGCTGGCCGCCAGGCCAAATTGGCGGTCGCAGGCCGGGTCGAGGTAAAGCATCGCCCAACTGGCCTCGTTCAGCCGCTCGAAACGCAGCATACCGAGCCGCGAGGGCACGGGGAGCTGCGTCACGACCTCGGCCGCCACACGGCTGACGGCATCGGGTTGGCTTTTCATCGAAGACTCGCTTGAACAGGGCTGTGGGCGCAGTTGCCACGGACAGGCGGTTGCGCGTTGAGCAAGGGTGCATCATGTCCCGAAGGCTGGCAAGCGGCCATATGGGTAGCAGTGTGCAGATTGTCGGCTAATGCACGATTATCTGAAGTTTCCACAGGCTTTCCCGCGCGCCCAGGCAAGGGTAATTCACTTTGCGCCAGGCAAAAAAAGCCCCGCCAGAACGTGACGGGGTTGAGGTACGAGCGTGGCAGCTCGAAAAGGGTACTGCCCCTCCTGGGAGGGGCAGGGTGGTGCTTTACAGCAGCATCGTGCGGATATCCGCCAGCACGTCGCCCAGGCGCTTGGTGAAGCGCGCGGCGGCGGCGCCGTTGATCACGCGGTGATCGTAGGACAGCGACAGCGGCAGCATCAGCTTCGGCTGGAAGGCCTTGCCGTCCCAGACCGGTTGCATGGTGGCCTTGGACACACCGAGGATCGCCACTTCAGGCGCGTTGACGATCGGCGTGAAGCCGGTGCCGCCAATGTGGCCGAGGCTGGAGATGGTGAAGCAGGCACCTTGCATGTCGTCGGCCGACAGCTTCTTGGTGCGCGCCTTCTCGGCCAGGGCCGCGGCTTCGCCAGCCAGTTGCAGCAGGCTCTTCTGGTCGACGTTCTTGATCACCGGTACCAGCAGGCCGTCCGGGGTGTCCACGGCGAAGCCGATGTGCACGTACTTCTTGCGGATCACGGCCTTGCCGCTTGGCGCCAGCGAGCTGTTGAAGTCCGGCAGTTCCTTGAGCAGGTAGGCGCAGGCCTTGAGCAGCAGTGGCAGCACGGTCAGCTTGACGCCCGCCTTCTCGGCGGCGGCTTTCTGCGAAACGCGGAAGGCTTCCAGCTCGGTGATGTCGGCGGAGTCGAACTGGGTCACGTGTGGCACGTTCAGCCAGCTGCGGTGCAGGTTGGCGGCACCGACCTGCATCAGGCGGGTCATGGCCACTTCTTCCACTTCACCGAACTTGCTGAAGTCGACGGTCGGGATCGGCGGGATGCCTGCGCCACCGGTAATACCGGCAGCTGGAGCTTCCTTGGCCTTCTGCATCATGGCCTTGACGTAGACCTGAACGTCTTCTTTCAGGATACGACCGTGCGGGCCAGTGGCAGCGACGGCGCCCAGCTCGACACCGAATTCACGGGCCAGCTGACGCACGGCAGGGCCGGCGTGAACCTTGGCGTTGCTGCCGGCAGCCGGTGCGGTAGCAGCCGGGGCAGGGGCAGCGGCTGGAGCAGCAGCGGCAGGCGCGGCAGCAGGAGCAGCCTCGGCCTTGGCTGGCGCAGCCGCTGCGGCCGGAGCCGGGGCCGCTGCCGGGGCAGCGCCCGCGACTTTCAGCTTGAAGATCAAGTCGCCAGTGCCGACTTCATCTTCCAGCTTGCACAGCACTTCCTCGACCACGCCAGCAGCAGGCGACGGGATTTCCATGGAGGCCTTGTCGGACTCCAGGGTGATCAGCGACTGGTCGGCTTCGACGGTGTCGCCGACCTTGACCAGCACTTCGATGATCTTGGCCTTGCCCGACGAGCCGATGTCCGGCACGTGGATGTCCTGCACGCTGGCGGCAGCCGGGGCTGCGGCAGGTGCAGGCGCGGCTTCGGCCGGCTTTTCGGCGGCGGCAGGGGCCGCGGCCTGGGCAGGCGCGGCAGCCGGAGCCTCAGGGGCCGCGGCAGCGGCGCCCTCGGCTTCCAGCACCAGCAGTTCGTCGCCTTCTTTCAGGCGGTCGCCCAGCTTGACCTTCAGTTCCTTGATGACGCCGGCCTTGGGGGCCGGGATCTCCATGGAGGCCTTGTCGGACTCCAGGGTCAGCAGGCTCTGGTCAGCCTCGATACGGTCACCGACCTTGACGAACAGCTCGATGATTTCACCTTCACCGCTGCCGATGTCAGGTACGCGAATGAGTTCGCTCACTTAAAAATACTCCTCAGCAGTCCAGTGGGTTGCGCTTGTCCGGGTCGATACCGAACTTGACGATAGCGTCTGCAACAACCTTGGGTTCGATCTCGCCACGGTCAGCCAGGGCTTCCAGCGCAGCCAGCACCACGAAGTGGCGGTCGACTTCGAAGAAGTGACGCAGCTTCTTGCGGCTGTCGCTGCGGCCGTAGCCGTCGGTACCCAGAACCTTGAACTCTTTGCTCGGTACCCACTGGCGGATCTGCTCGGCGAACAGCTTCATGTAGTCGGTGGAGGCGATGACCGGGCCCTTGCGACCGTTCAGGCACTGCTCGACGTAGGTCTGCTGTGGCTTCTGGCCAGGCTTGAGGCGGTTGGCGCGCTCTACGGCCAGGCCGTCGCGACGCAGTTCGTTGAAGCTGGTGACGCTCCACACGTCGGCACCGACGTTGTACTCGTCACGCAGGATCTTCGCCGCTTCGCGAACTTCGCGCAGGATGGTGCCGGAGCCCATCAGCTGTACGTGGTGCGCGGCTTCGCGGGTGTCTTCTTCGAGCAGGTACATGCCCTTGATGATGCCTTCCTCGACACCGGCCGGCATGGCGGGCTGCTGGTAGGATTCGTTCATCACGGTGATGTAGTAGAAGATGTCCTGTTGCTCTTCGGTCATCTTCTTCATGCCGTCCTGGATGATCACCGCCAGCTCGTAGCCGTAGGTGGGGTCATAGGTGCGGCAGTTCGGGATGGTGCCCGCCATCATGTGGCTGTGGCCGTCTTCGTGCTGCAGGCCTTCACCGTTGAGGGTGGTACGGCCGGCGGTACCGCCGATCAGGAAGCCACGGGTGCGGCTGTCGCCAGCGGCCCAGGCCAGGTCGCCGATACGCTGGAAGCCGAACATCGAGTAGAAGATGTAGAACGGCAGCATCGGCTGGTTGTGGCAGCTGTACGAGGTACCGGCAGCGATGAACGACGACATGGCGCCGGCTTCGTTGATGCCTTCCTCGAGGATCTGGCCCTTCTTGTCCTCGCGGTAGAACATCACCTGGTCTTTATCGACTGGCTCGTAGAGCTGGCCGACCGACGAGTAGATGCCCAGCTGGCGGAACATGCCTTCCATACCGAAGGTACGGGCTTCGTCCGGGATGATCGGGACGATGCGTTGGCCGATTTCCTTGTCCTTGACCAGCTGCGCCAGGATGCGCACGAAGGCCATGGTGGTGGAGATTTCACGGTCGCCCGAGCCATCCAGGATCGCTTTCAGGGTTTCCAGTGGCGGGGTCGGCACGCTGAAGCTCTGGGCGCGGCGCTGCGGCACGAAGCCACCCAGGGCGTTGCGGCGCTCGGCCAGGTATTTGGCTTCGGCGGAGCCTTCTTCAGGTTTGAAGAACGGCAGGCTTTCCAGGTCGGCATCCTTGACCGGGATGTCGAAGCGGTCGCGGAAGTGACGCAGGCTGTCGACGTCGACCTTCTTGGTGTTGTGCGCGGTGTTCTTGGCTTCGCCAGCACCGGTGCCATAACCCTTGATGGTCTTGGCCAGGATGACGGTCGGCTGGTCCTTGTGGTTCACCGCCTGGTGGTAGGCCGCATAGACCTTGTACGGGTCGTGGCCACCGCGGTTGAGCTTCCAGATCTCGTCGTCGGACAGGTCTTCGACCATGGCCTTGAGCTCTGGGGTGTTGAAGAAGTTCTCACGCACGTACGCGCCGTCTTTGGCTTTGTAGTTCTGGTACTCGCCGTCGATGACTTCGTCCATGCGGCGCTGCAGGGCACCGTTGGTGTCCTTGGCCAGCAGTGGGTCCCAGAAACGGCCCCAGACGACTTTGTTGACGTTCCAGCCGCCGCCACGGAACACGCCTTCGAGTTCCTGGATGATCTTGCCGTTGCCGCGAACCGGGCCATCGAGGCGCTGCAGGTTGCAGTTGATGACGAAGATCAGGTTGTCCAGCTTCTCGCGGCCAGCCAGGGCGATGGCGCCCAGGGATTCCGGCTCGTCGCACTCGCCGTCACCCATGAAGCACCAGACCTTCTGCTTGCCGGCCGGGATGAAACCACGGGCTTCCAGGTACTTCATGAAGCGGGCCTGGTAGATCGCCTGGATCGGGCCAAGGCCCATCGAAACGGTCGGGAACTGCCAGAAGTCAGGCATCAGCCATGGGTGTGGGTACGACGACAGGCCTTTGCCATCGACTTCCTGGCGGAAGTTGGTCATCTGTTCTTCGCTGATGCGGCCTTCCATGAAGGCGCGGGCGTAGACGCCTGGGGAGGCGTGGCCCTGGAAGAAGATCAGGTCGCCGCCGTGTTCTTCGGTCGGGGCCTGGAAGAAGTAGTTGAAGCCGATGTCGTACAGGGTAGCGCTGGAGGCGAAGCTCGAAATGTGTCCGCCCAGGTCCGAGTCTTGCAGGTTGGTACGCATGACCATGGCCAGGGCGTTCCAACGCACCATCGAGCGGATGCGGCGTTCCATGAACAGGTCGCCAGGCATGCGTGCTTCGTGGGTGACAGGGATGGTGTTGCGGTATGGCGTGGTGATGGCATATGGCAGCTGCGAACCACTACGGGTGGCCAGCTCGCCCATGCGGGTCATCAGGTAATGAGCGCGGTCTTCGCCTTCTTTGTCGAGGACCGACTCCAGGGCATCCAGCCATTCCTGGGTTTCGATGGGATCGAGGTCTTGCATGGCTTGCTCCAGGGCGGAAAGGCAACCAGAATCGGAAGCCTGAGTTTGCGACTGGCCTTTTGGGCAGACGTCGTGAATTCTTGGATTAGCCGGACAGTCATCCGGCGCCGTGTAGTTTTACTACAAATGCTTCGGCATTTCATGCTTTTGCGCGAAAGGGGTAGTAGTAAAACTACAGGAAAAGCGCTTTTGGCTGTGTTCCAGGTTGTGGAGAAAATCGTTCCTGTTGGTTGGTACTGTGTTTGCTCTGGGTGAACCTTGATGTTTCTTGCCAATGATTCGCGTTTTTCAGCTATTTACAACTTTTGTATGACAGTCCAACCGTGGCCTGACCCTCTCGTGACCGCCTGTCCCCCTCTCATTCACGCCGATCAAGGATAGACCATGCGCCTGCCTTTGCCGCTCGCTCTGCCCGTCGCCCTGCAACCGCTGGTCGCTCGCAACCGCCAGTTCCTGGCCGAAGTCCTGGCCCAGCACCCGGAACTGGACGTCGCCACCTGGAGTGCGGCGCACCAGTTGCAGTTCGACCAAGTGGCTGCGGCCAGCGACTTCGTACAAGAGCTGGCCCGGCGCGAACCGGCGATGCTGTTCGACCTGCTTGCCAGTGGCGAACTCGACCAGGCGTTCGCCCCTGGCCAGTTGCGTGCCCGGGTGAAGGCGGCGGCCGACACCGCGCAGACCGAGGACGAGCTGGCGCGCAACCTGCGTCGCGAACGCAACCGCCAGCAGTTGCGTATCATCTGGCGCGACATCACCCGCCAGGCGGCGCTGGGCGAGACCTGCCGCGACCTTTCGGAACTGGCCGATGCGTCCATCGACGAGGCCTATCAATGGCTGTACCCGCGCCATTGCCAGCAGTTCGGCACACCGATCGGCAAGCGCAGCGGCCAGCCCCAGCACATGGTGGTGCTGGGCATGGGCAAGCTCGGCGCCGTGGAACTCAACCTGTCGTCGGACATCGACCTGATCTTCGGCTTCCCCGAGGGTGGCGAAACCGAAGGCGTGAAGCGCTCGCTGGAAAACCAGGAGTTCTTCACCCGCCTGGGCCAGCGCCTGATAAAGGCACTGGACCCGGTGACCGTCGATGGCTTCGTGTTTCGTGTCGACATGCGCCTGCGCCCCTACGGCTCGGCCGGTGCGCTGGTGCTGTCGTTCAACGCGCTGGAGCAGTACTACCAGGACCAGGGGCGTGACTGGGAACGCTACGCCATGATCAAGGCGCGGGTAGTGGCGGGCGACCAGGTGGCCGGTGCGCAGTTGCTGGAGATGCTGCGACCGTTCGTCTACCGCCGCTACCTGGACTTCTCGGCCATCGAGGCGCTGCGCACCATGAAGCAGCTGATCCAGCAGGAAGTGCGGCGCAAGGGCATGGCCGAGAACATCAAGCTGGGCGCAGGCGGCATTCGCGAGGTGGAATTCATCGCCCAGGCGTTCCAGCTGATTCATGGCGGGCGCGACCTGAGCCTGCAGCAGCGGCCACTGCTCAAGGTGCTGGCCACCCTGGAAGGCCAGGGCTACCTGCCGCCAGCGGTGGTTGGCGAGCTGCGCGAAGGTTACGAATTCCTGCGCTACACCGAGCATGCGATCCAAGCCATCGGCGACCGCCAGACCCAGATGCTGCCCAACGACGAGCAGGACCGGGCGCGGGTCGCCTATATCCTCGGTTTCGCCGATTGGCAGGCCTTCCACGATCAGCTGATGCATTGGCGTGGTCGGGTCGACTGGCACTTCCGCCAGGTGATCGCCGACCCGGATGACGAGGACGGCGAGGGTGAGCTGGTGGTCGGCGGAGAGTGGTCGCCGCTGTGGGAGCAGGCCCAGGATGAAGAGGCCGCCAGCCGCCAGCTCGAAGAAGCCGGCTTCAAGCAGCCCGCAGAGGCCTTGCGGCGCCTGGCCTCGCTGCGCAACAGCCCAGCGCTGCGCTCGATCCAGCGCATCGGGCGGGAACGCCTGGATGCCTTCATTCCGCGTCTGCTGGCCCAAACTGTCGAACATGCCGACCCTGACCTGGTGCTTGACCGCGTATTGCCATTGGTCGAGGCGGTGGCGCGGCGTTCGGCCTACCTGGTGCTGCTCACCGAAAACCCCGGCGCATTGCGCCGCCTGCTGACCCTGTGCGCGGCCAGCCCCTGGATCGCCGAACAGATCGCCCGCTACCCACTGCTGCTCGACGAGTTGCTCAACGAGGGCCGCCTGTTCAGCCCGCCGCTGGCGCCGGAACTGGCGGCAGAGCTGCGCGAGCGGCTGACGCGCATTCCCGAGGACGACCTGGAACAGCAAATGGAGGCCCTGCGGCACTTCAAGCTGGCCCACAACCTGCGCGTGGCCGCCTCGGAAATCAGCGGCAACCTGCCCTTGATGAAGGTCAGCGACTACCTGACTTGGCTGGCCGAAGCCATCCTCGACCAAGTGCTGGCCCTGGCCTGGCGCCAGACCGTCGCCCGCCATGGTCAACCGCAGTTGCGCAATGGTGGGCTGTGCGACCCAGGCTTCATCATCGTCGGCTATGGCAAGGTGGGCGGTCTCGAACTGGGCCATGGCTCGGACCTCGACCTAGTGTTCATCCACGACGGCGACCTGCACGCCGAGACCGATGGCGCCAAGCCCATCGACAGCGCGCAGTTCTTCACCCGCCTGGGCCAACGCATCATCCACCTGCTGACCACCCAGACCCAATCCGGCCAGCTCTACGATGTCGACATGCGCCTGCGCCCCTCTGGCGCTTCGGGCCTGCTGGTCAGTTCGGTCGGCGCCTTCGAGCGCTACCAGCAGAACGAAGCCTGGACCTGGGAGCACCAGGCCCTGGTGCGCGCCCGTGTGCTGGTGGGCTGCAAGGACGTGGCGGCGGCGTTCGAGGGCGTGCGTGCACGGGTGCTCGGGCAGGCCCGTGACCTGGACAAGCTGCGCGCCGAGGTGAGCGACATGCGCGCCAAGATGCGCGACAACCTGGGCAGCAAACGCACCGGCGCAGGCACCGCCGACAACGCCTTCGAGCCTGGCCAGCCGTTCGATATCAAGCAGGATGCCGGTGGTATCGTCGATATCGAATTTATGGTGCAATACGCCGCTTTGGCCTGGTCCCACGAGCATCCGGCCTTGCTGCGCTGGACCGACAACATCCGCATTCTCGAAGAGCTCGAACAGGCAGGCCTGATGCCCGCTGCGGATGCCGTGTTGCTGCGCGAGGTGTACAAGGCGTTTCGCTCGGCTTCGCACCGCCAGGCCTTGCAGAAGCAGGCCGGGGTCATCGATGCCGGGCAGTTCGTGGATGAGCGCCGCGAGGTGCGGCGGATCTGGGGGCAGCTCGGTTTGACCTGAGTGTTACACTGTCCGCCACATAGCCTGAATATAAAGAGGGGAGGCCAGGTTGTACCGCAGCTTGCAGCCTCCCCGAGTGTTTCTGGACAACCCATGAGAATACTGATCATTGGCCCTAGCTGGGTCGGCGACATGGTGATGGCGCAGACCCTGTTCCAGTGCCTCAAACAGCAGCACCCCGACTGCGTGATCGACGTGCTGGCCCCTGACTGGAGCCGGCCGATTCTCGAGCGCATGCCCGAAGTGCGCCAGGCCTTGAGCTTCCCGCTCGGCCACGGCGCCTTGGAGCTGGCCACGCGTCGACGCATCGGCAAGTCGCTGGTCGGCCAGTACGACCAGGCGATTTTGCTGCCCAACTCGCTCAAGTCGGCGCTGGTGCCGTACTTTGCCGGTATCCCCAAGCGCACCGGCTGGCGCGGCGAGATGCGCTACTTCCTGCTCAACGACGTGCGGACCCTCGACAAGGCCCGCTACCCGCTGATGATCGAGCGCTTCATGGCCCTGGCCTACGCGCCGGGTGCCGAGTTGCCGCAACCCTACCCGCGACCGAGCCTGCGCATCGAAGCGCAAAGCCGCGATGCCGCCCTGGCCAAGTTCGGCCTGGCCCTCGACCGGCCGGTATTGGCGCTGTGCCCGGGCGCGGAGTTCGGCGAGGCCAAGCGCTGGCCCGCCGAGCACTACGCCCAGGTGGCCGAAGCGCTGATCCGCCAGGGTTGGCAGGTGTGGCTGTTCGGCTCGAAAAGCGACCACCCGGTGGGTGAGCAGATCCGTGAGCGGCTGATTCCCGGCCTGCGCGAGGAGTCGAGCAACCTGGCCGGGGAAACGTCGCTCGCCGAGGCTATCGACCTGCTGTCGTGCGCCGACGCCGTGGTCTCCAACGACTCCGGGCTGATGCACGTGGCCGCCGCGCTGAACCGCCCGCTGGTGGCGGTGTATGGCTCCACCTCGCCAGGCTTTACGCCGCCCTTGGCCGACCAGGTCGAGGTGGTGCGCACCGGTATCGAATGCAGCCCCTGCTTCGAGCGTACCTGCCGCTTCGGCCACTACAACTGCCTGCGCCTGCTGGAGCCCGCAGCGGTGATCGCCGCCTTGCAGCACCTGGGCGGGCCAAACCTGATCGATGTCATGGCCGAGGTCGACTAAGTGCGGGTTCTGATCATCAAGACGTCTTCCCTGGGGGACGTGATCCACACCCTGCCGGCGCTCACCGACGCGGCCCATGCCATTCCCGGCATTCGTTTCGACTGGGTGGTGGAAGAAGGCTTCGCCGAGATCCCGTCCTGGCACCCGGCGGTCGACCAGGTGATTCCGGTGGCGATCCGGCGCTGGCGCAAGAACCTCTGGCAGACCCACAAGAGCGGCGAGTGGAAGGCCTTCAAGCAGCGCCTGCGCGAGCGCAAGTACGACCTGGTGATCGACGCCCAGGGCCTGGTCAAGTCGGCCTGGCTGACCCGCTACGTGAAAGCGCCGGTGGCCGGGCTCGACCGCTACTCGGCGCGCGAGGGCTGGGCCAGCCGCTTCTATGACCGGCCCTTGTCGGTCGCCGTCGGCCAGCATGCGGTGGAGCGCGTGCGCCAGCTGTTCGCCCTGTCCCTGGCCTATGACCTGCCCGAGGGCATCGGCGACTACGGCCTTGACCTTGCTCGCCTGGAGCTGCCGCCGGTAGCGCCCTACGTGGTGTTCCTGCATGGCACTACCTGGGCCACCAAGCACTGGCCCGAGGCCTACTGGCGCGAGCTGGCCGAGCGCATGGGCCGACGCAAGCTGCAAGTGCTGCTGCCCTGGGGCAACCCGGCCGAGAAGGCGCGTGCCGAGCGCATCGCCCAAGGCTTGGAAAACTGCAAGGTACTCCCCAAATTGAACCTCGCGGGCGTGGCCCGCATTTTGGCTGCGGCCAAGGCCTGCGTGGCGGTGGACACCGGCCTGGGCCACCTGGCCGCCGCCCTGGACGTGCCGACCATTTCCCTGTTCGGCCCGACCAACCCTGGCCTGACCGGCGCCTACGGACGCGCCCAGATCCACCAGGCCAGCAACTTCCCCTGCGCACCCTGCCTGCAGAAGAAGTGCACCTATAAACCGAGCGCCGAGGACCTGCGCCGGTTCGATCTCAAACGCGAGTGGCCGCTGTGCTTCACTCGCCTCAATCCCGAGCATGTGGCGAGCCGCCTGGGCGCGTTGCTGCTGGCCGAGGATGTGCGTTGATGCAACTGGCTTTTGTGCTTTACAAGTATTTCCCCTTCGGCGGGCTGCAGCGCGATTTCATGCGCATCGCCCTCGAGTGCCAGAAGCGCGGACACCAGATCCGCGTGTACACGCTGATCTGGGAAGGTGATGTGCCTGAAGGTTTCGAAGTGCTGGTGGCGCCGGTCAAGGCGCTGTTCAACCATCGCCGTAACGAGAAGCTCAGCGCCTGGATGGCTGCGGACCTGGCCAAACGCCCGGTCGACCGGCTGATCGGCTTCAACAAGATGCCGGGGCTGGACGTGTACTACGCCGCCGACGGCTGTTTCGAGGACAAGGCGCAGAACCTGCGGGGCGGCTTGTACCGCCGTTGGGGCCGCTACCGGCACTTCTCCGAATACGAGCGCGCGGTGTTCGCCAAGGACGCCACCACCGAGATCCTGATGATCTCCGAAGTGCAGCAACCCCTGTTCATCAAGCACTACGCCACCCCCGAGGCGCGTTTCCACCTGTTGCCGCCCGGCATTTCCCAGGACCGCCGCGCCCCGGCCAACGCCGCCGAGATCCGCGCCGCGTTCCGCCAGGAGTTCGGCCTGGGCGACGACGAGCTGCTGCTGGTGCAGATCGGCTCGGGCTTCAAGACCAAAGGTGTGGACCGCAGCCTCAAGGCCCTTGCAGCACTGCCCGCCAGCTTGCGCAAGCGCACCCGGTTGATGGTCATTGGCCAGGACGACCCCAAGGTATTCCAGCTGCAAAGCGCAGCGCTGGGCTTGGGCGAGCAAGTGCAGTTCCTCAAGGGCCGCAGCGATATCCCGCGTTTCCTGCTGGGGGCCGACCTGCTGATCCACCCGGCCTACAACGAGAACACCGGTACCGTGCTGCTGGAGGCCCTGGTGGCTGGCTTGCCGGTGCTGGTGTCGAAGGTGTGCGGCTACGCCCACTACATCGCCGAGGCCGACAGTGGCCTGGTGCTGGACGAGCCGTTCGCCCAGGAGCAGCTCAACGCCTACCTGCAACGCATGCTTGAAGACCCTCAGGCCCGCGCGGCCTGGGGCCAGAATGGCCTGGCCTTCGCCGAAACGGCCGATCTGTACAGCATGCCGCAGCACGCCGCCGACGTGATCCTCGGCCAGGAGGCGCCATGAAGCTGATACTGGCAGAACCCTTCAAGCGCCTGTGGGCCGAGCGCGATGCCTTCGAGGCCGTGGAGGCCTTGCAGGGCGAGGTGTACCGCGAGCTGGAAGGCCGCCGTACGCTGCGTACCGAGGTCGATGGCGAAGGTTACTTCGTCAAGATCCACCGCGGCATCGGTTGGGGCGAGGTGTTCAAGAACCTGTTCAGCGCCAAGCTGCCGGTATTGGGCGCCGGCCAGGAGTGGCGAGCGATCCAGCGCCTGCATGAGGCGGGCATTGCGACCATGACCGCCGTGGCCTATGGCGAGCGTGGCAACAACCCGGCGACCCAGCACTCGTTCATCGTCACCGAGGAACTGGCGCCCACCATCAGCCTGGAAGATTACTGCGTCGACTGGCCTAGCCAGCCGCCAGAGCCACGCCTGAAGCGCGCGTTGATCGCCGAAGTGGCGAAGATGACCGGCGGCATGCACCGCGCCGGGGTCAACCACCGCGACTGCTACATCTGCCACTTCCTGCTGCACACCGATCGCCCGGTGACGCCAGAAGCATTGAAGCTGTCGGTAATCGACCTGCACCGCGCGCAAACCCGTGCCACAGTGCCCCAGCGCTGGCGCGACAAGGACCTGGCCGCGCTGTACTTCTCGGCGCTGGACATCGGCCTGACCCCGCGCGACAAGCTGCGCTTCCTCAAGGGCTATTTCCAGCGCCCGCTGCGCCAGGTGCTGCGCGAGGAAGCCGCGCTGCTGGCACGGCTCGAGCGCAAGGCACTGAAACTCTACGATCGTAAACTGCGCTACGGGGGCGCGCTCTGATGGCGGGTTGGACACTGGAGCCTGCGTATCGGCACCTGGAGGCAGATTTCGGCAGTATCGAAGCGGTGTTCGCCCTCGAAGGTGAACGCCTGACCCAAGACCCGCTCAGCGAGGTCGTGCGCATCCAGCGCGATGGGGTGAACTACTACGTCAAGCGCTATACCAGCGCGGGCAAGCACATGCGCCGCTTCGTCGGGCGCCCGCGGATCAAGGCCGAGTGGCAGAACCTCAAGCAGTTCGCCAAGTGGGGCATCCCCACTGCCGAAGTGGTGGCCTGGGGCCTGGAGCGCAATGGCCTGGCATTCGGCCGTGGGGCGATGATCACCCGCGAGCTGCCGCGTACCGAAGACCTGTCCGAGTTGGCCCAGCGCAACGACGCGCGGCTGGCCGACCGGGCCTGGGTCGACCACGTCAGCCGCCAGCTGGCGCACTGCACCCGAGTGATGCACGACCACCACTTCGCCCACAACGACCTGAAGTGGCGCAACCTGTTGGTGGACGACCAGGGCACGCTGTTCTTCATCGATTGCCCCACCGGCGACTTCTGGCGCGGCTTCATGCTGCGCCACCGGCTTATCAAGGACCTGGCGTGCCTGGACAAGGTCGCCAAATACCACCTGTCGGCCACCCAGCGACTGCGCTTCTACTTACAGTACAGCGGGCGGGCGCGTCTCGATGCCAAGGACAAGCAGCGGGTTCGCCAAGTGGTGAAATTCTTCGAGGGAAGGGAATGACCGATTACCTGGCCAGTGCCGACCACGCGCTGCTCAAGCGCCATGGCCTGAACGATTTCGAAGCGCTGTGGAAACTGCAGCTCGATGCCGTGGACGAGCCCAACACCGGGCGTGGCGGCTGGAGCAGCGTGTTCCGCCTGGAGCTGGAGGGCAAGGGCTACTTCCTCAAGCGCCAGCGCGACTACCTCACGCGCACCTTGCACCGGCCCTTCGGCGAGCCGACCTTCGCCCGCGAATTTCGCAATATCTGCCGCTACGAGAAACTGCGGATCCCGGCCTTGCAGGCGGTGTTCTTCGGCGAGCGCAAGCAGGGCGGCGAGCACCGCGCGATCCTGCTGACCCGCGCGCTGGACGACTGGCAAGACCTCAGCGAGCTGCTGGCGCAGTGGCCGCAACTGCCGCAGGCGCAGCGCCAGGGCATTCTCCAGGCCTGCGGCCGCCTGGCGCGCACCCTGCACGCTGCCGGGCAGGTGCATGGCTGCTTCTACCCCAAGCACATCTTCCTGCGTGAGCGCCGCGAAGGCTGGCAGGCGCAGTTGATCGACCTGGAGAAAACCCGGCCACTGCTGTTCGGCCTGCGCGACCGCCTCAAAGACCTCGAGCCGCTGCTGCGCCGCGCCGACGCCTGGAGCGAGGCGGATGTGCGCAGCCTGCTGGCCGCCTACCTGGAACAACCCGCGGACAGCGCTCTAGTCAACACCTGGTTGCAGCGCCTGATGCAACGCCGTCGCCACAAAGAGGCCCGCTGATGCGTTTGTCTGAACTCAAGGATGCCGGGCGTAGCCCGTCGTTGCCGCTGACCGTCACCTTGGCCGACGCCGCAGGCCCTGCCGACTTGCAACTGCTCAGCCTGCTGCGCGTGCTGCCTGGCCAGCGTTACGTCGGCGCTGGTGTCTGGCGCGGCACGCCGGTGCTGGCCAAGCTGCTGGTCGGTGGCAACGCGGCCCGGCATTTCCAGCGTGAACGCGAAGGTGTGCAACTGATGGCGGCCCAAAGCCTGACCACGCCGCGCCTGCTGGCCGATGGCCTGAAGGAAGGCGAAGGCGGCTGGCTGCTGTTCGAGTTCCTCGAGCATGCCGAAAGCCTGGGTGATGCCTGGGCGGCGGTCGAACAGTTGCCGCCGCTGGCCGACGCGCAGCAGCAGGTACTGGGCGAGGCGCTTGCCGCCGTGGCGCGGATGCACGCCAAGGGCCTGTGGCAGGACGACCTGCACCTGGACAACCTGCTGCGTCACGAAGGCCAGCTGTACCTGATCGATGGTGGTGGCATCAAGGCCGAGACCCCAGGCCAGCAGCTGTCGCGTCAGCGCGTGCTGGAGAATCTCGGGGTGTTCTTCGCCCAATTGCCCAAGCGCCTAGAACCTTTCATCGAAGAGCTGCTGGTGCACTACCTGATGGCCAACGCCGAACACGCGCTGCCGCTGGAAGCCTTGCAGAAGCAGGTGGACAAGGTGCGTGCCTGGCGCCAGAAGGACTTCCTCGACAAGGCTGGGCGCGACTGCACGCTGTTCAGCGTCGAGCGCAGCCTCTCGGGCTTGCGGGCGATCCGCCGTGCCGAGGTGCAGACGTTGTTGCCGGTGCTGGAACAGGCCGATCGTTGCATCGAAGAGGGCCATTCGTACAAGGCTGGCGGCTCGGCCAGTGTTGCGCGTATCGACGTCAACGGCCGCGCATTGGTGCTCAAACGCTACAACATCAAGAACACCGCCCACTGGTTCAAGCGTTTCTGGCGCCCCAGCCGCGCCTGGCACGCCTGGATCGAAGGCCTGCGCCTGGAGTTTCTCGGCATCACCACGCCGCGCCCGCTGGCGGTGCTGGAGCAGCGGGTGATGGGCCTGCGCAACAAGGCCTACCTGGTGACCGAGCATGCCGATGGGCCAGACCTCAAGGCCAGCTTCGCGCCCTACGTCGACACTGGCGATGCACCCGAGGTGCAGGTGCAGGCGCTGGTGCAGCTGATGCAGCGGCTGATCCAGGCGCGCATCAGCCATGGCGATTTCAAGGGGCACAACCTGCTTTGGCAGGATGGCGACTGGTCGCTGATCGACCTCGATGCCATGTGCCAGCACGCCACCCAACTGAGCTTCGCCCCCGCCTACGCCCGCGACCGGGCGCGGCTGTTGCGCAACTGGCCCAGCGACAGCGCCTTGCACCAACGGCTCGACCAGCTGTTGCCACGGCTCGCCGACTAGTGCGCAGGCAGCGCCATCCAGTCGCTGCTGCGCCCGGGCTGGCGCACGCGGATCCGCCATTGGTCGTCCTGCCAGCGCAGGATGGCCCAGGCGGTGCCGCTTTCCTTGGGTTGGCCGGGTATCAACAGGTGGTAGTGCCGTTCGAGCAGGTGCGCGCGTAGCGCCAAGGCGTGGCTGCCTGCCAGCAGGTACAGTTGTCCATCTGCCTGGTGCAGGCCATCCACCCCGGGCACGGCTTCGCCGTTGGGGGCTTCTGGCATTCGGCATTGCGCGAACAGCGCCGAAAGGTCCGGCAGCCCGTCGTACCAGAGCACGGGTGAGTCGACCACCCACTGGCCATCTTCACGCCGTTTGACCGCCACCTTGAGGTAGGCATCGGGTTGCCGAGGGTCGACGGCACGCCAACGATAGCCATCGAATGACACCTGGTAGAAGTGGCCGGTCGCATCCCTGATGTAGTAGAGCGGCACCCCAGGATGTTCAGGGGTGTTCTCGTAGACCCCCGGCGCATGGATGCCGTCGATGCGGTAGCGCAGTGTGCTGACGTCCGGCCTGGCCGCGTAGTTTGGTGGCAGGGCCAAGGGCGGGCTGGGTGGCAAGGCGCGGATGGCCCGACGCACCACGGTCGCCCCGGCGATGTTGTTGATGCCATCGCTGGTGTGGGTGAACGCCTCGACCAGGTGCTTGAGGGCGCCGAGTCGGTCGTCGTTGTGCAGCGCTTGCAGGCTGTCGAGCGCAGAAACCACCGCCCTGCCGAACGCCAGCGCACTCAGTGCGGGTGTGGGCAACACCAGGCTCACCAAGTCCAGGAGTATCCACAGGGTATGCAGGCTGGTTTCGCCGAGCAGTTCCTGGCGTGTGTTGGTGCCGGCATCCACCGCTGCCATCACCGCGCGGACGTCGGCCAGGTAGCAGGCATGCTGGAAGTTGCCGGTGATTTCGCGGCGCTCCACCTGCGCACCCAAGCCGCCCTTGGTCAGCAGCCGCTCGACGCTGCCGGGCTTGGCCAGTGGCAAGCGCTCGATCACATACTGGCGCAACACCGGTGAGCTGCGCAGGGTGCGCAGCAGCGCGCGGGTATTGCGGTATTCGCGCCAAGGCCTGCGGTCTGGGGCATCCGGGGTGTAGACCAGGAAGCGCTGCATTTGCGGCGCTTCAGGAATGATCAACAACACCCCTTGGACACTCTGCCCAGCAATCAGCAACTGGCGTACGCTGAGGCGATTGTTCTCGACCAGCGGTCGCCAATGGCTATCGGGATAGATGAGCAGCACCCTGGCCCAGCGATAACCTTGTTCGAGTGGATCTTCCAGGAAATGCCCGGCGTAACGCGCCTTGGCCGCCTCTGCGCGCATACGCGCCTGGCTGATGCTGGCGTAGGCTTCCTTGCGCCATTGCCCTGCCGGGGAGTCGACAAGGTGGGTTTGCAGGAACTGCGCATAGCTGCTGCCGACGTTCAACTCGCGTACCAGTTGCTTGGCCTGCGCGGGGGCGAGCCCTGCGAGGGGGCTGCCATCGGCCAGGTGCACACGTGCGGTGAGCCAGTAGTCGATGTCGAACCAGCCTACGTTGAGCAGCGCCAGGCGGTCGAGGCTGTAGGTCTTGCTGACCATCTCGATGGTGTCGCCCACCTGCGGGCGGCTGGCCACGGGCACGTAGCCGTTGGGCAGGTTGGGGTGGAACACCGGGCCGATCTGGCGCGCCAGCGTGACGCTGACCTTGATCTGCTCTGCGGCGATGTCCAGCTGGTACTGCTGGCGCAGTTCCCGGCGCAGTTGCTCGCGGGTCCAGGCCAACAGGTTGTTCTGCTCGAGGAACTGCGGGTACGTGAGGATGCCTGGGGCGCCGGCCTGTTCGATGGCGACGATCAGCTCCTGCATCGTCTGCATGATGTGGGTCAGGCCTTGTACCGAGGTGTTCTTCACCCAGGCCGGCGAGTGTTTTTCCAGCAGCAGCGCATAGCGGGTTGGCAGCGCGGCCTTGCTGGAGGCGTATGCGCTCATGTCGGCGGCAACACGCAGGCGCTCGTCGAAGGCCGGCGAAGCGACGAGCAGGTCGGCTTCCAGCGCGGCCTGCCAGGCCTGGGTCAATTGCCCGTGCTGGGCATCGAGCAGGCATTGCACCTGAAGGTCCAGCATATCGTCCGCCAGCCATTCATAGCGCAGGCGCTCGGCGTTGTGCGCGCAGTCCTGGTCACGCTCATGGGGGAAGAGCCGCAGCATGGGCTGGCTCTGCATGGGGTCGTCCAGGCGCTCGCACAGTTCGGTGTGCAGCGCCTGCAGGTTGCTGAAGGCTTCGATGCCATGGGCCAGGCTGCACAGCACCACGATACCGGTGGCTTGTTCATGGCCCAGCCACTGCCCCTGCGGGCCGCCTTGCACGATGACGATGGCCCCCGGCAGGTGGCCGCGCCAGTTCGGGCGGGTGATGTCCAGGCGTGGGCGATAAAGCTGGGGGCGTGTCGCGGCGGGCAGTGCCTCGCGTTGCCAGGGCAGGGGGTTGTCCAGGCTGGTGCGTAGCAAGGCAGCGTAGGGTTCGGCGAGGGTCTGGTCGTCGACCCGCAGGTCGATTTCGGCCAGCAGCTGGGCAAGCCGCAACTGGCTCAAGCGGGCCTGGCGAGAGAGGCCGCTGCTGTCTGGTTGAAGCCAGTAGCTGGCCAGGCCTGCGAAGAAGCCCTGGCGGGCCAGCCTGGGGTCGTCGTTTGCCTCAGGCCTTGGCGGGCCGGACAAAAGGGCGGCGATCGGTTCGTCGAAGGATTGCAGGCGTTGCAAGGGGGTCATGGCTTTCTCTCCTTGGCAGTAGGAGAGCGCGAGCGTGCATCCCGCCGAGCCCCCTGGGGGGCCAGCGGGCTACCTCATCGTCGGAACAAACCCCAGGTGCCCAGCACCGCCGGGGCGCCCAGGCCTATCCAGGCCAGCGCATCCCAGGGCCCATCGCCCAGCAGCGCGGCGAACAACCCCGCAGCGCCCAGCACGCCGATCACGGCTGGCCAGACGAAGATCCGCCGGGTGCTCTGCGACTTGTGGCTCATGTCGGCACCGCCTTCGCTCGGCGCTGCTTGCCCCACCACAGGTACAAGCCGCTGCCCAGCACGATGATGGTCAGCACATCCAGCACCGCCCAGAGGATCTGCATCGGCCTGCCGCCGTAGTCGCCGAAATGCAGCGGCTGCGACAAGCCCATCGCATCCAGGTACCAGGGTCGGTCGCCCACGGCGGTGACCGCCAGGGTTTGCGCATCGATCAGCACCGGGGTGAACAGGTGCGAGGTCAGCGGCGTGCCGCCTTTCATGAACACCGCGTAGTGGTGTTCGCTGGAGAAGCGCGTGCCGGGGAAGGCGATGAAGTCCGGGCGCATGCCGGGCGCGGCCTGTTCGGCGATGTCCAGCAGGCGCGAGGCTGGTGCGCGCTCCAGCAGCGGTGGGGCGTCGCGGTAGGGCGCGACCATCGCCGCCAGGCTGTCGTTGCGCCAGGCCGCGATGACCACGTCGGACAACGCGCTGATGACCCCGGTGACACCCACCACCAGTGCCCAGGTGAGGGTGACCACGCCAATCAGGTTGTGCAGGTCGAGCCAGCGCAGGCGGGTGGATTTGTCGTTGCGCACCTCGGCGAACTTCAGCCGGCGCATGAACGGTGCGTACAGCACCGTGCCGGAGACGATCGCCACCACGAACAGTACGCCCATGAACGCCAGCAGGAACTTGCCCGCAAGCCCGGCGAACATGTCCACGTGCAGGCGCAGCACCAGCATCATGAAGCCGCCGTTGGCGGCCGGCATCTCCACGGCCTCGCCGGTGCGGGCGTCGAGCATGAAGGTATGCGAGAGGTTGGGGTGGGTGCCGGCCGTGGCGGCCATGATCGCCACCACACCGTTGGGCTCGTCTGCCTCGTAGCCGAAGTACTGCATGGCTTCGCCGGGGCGGTGGGCCTCGGCCTTGAGCACCAGTTGTTGCAGGTCGAGGTGCGGCGTGTCGGCTGGCATTTCCCGTAGTTCTGGGGAGTCGCCCAGCAGGTGCTCGATTTCATGGTGGAAAATCAGCGGCAGGCCGGTCAGGGCCAGCAACAGCATGAACACCGTGCAGACCAGGCTGCTCCAGGTGTGGATGACCGACCAGCGGCGAATGGTTTGGCTTTTCATTGCACGGTTTTCTCGGCATTCAAAAACACCAAAGCCGCCCCTGGTGGGGCGGCCCGGTGTGCAATCTCACAACGTCAGCTTTTTACCATTTGTAGGTGGCGCTGGCGACGACGCTGCGCTCGTCTCCGAAGTAGCAATAGTAGGAGTCACAGGTGGAGAGGTAGTCCTTGTCGAGCAGGTTGGTGGCTTTGACTGCCAGCGAGGCACCTTCCAGGCTGTTGTCCAGGCGGCCCAGGTCGTAGTGCACCGAGGCGTCGAACAGGGTGTAGGCCTTGGCCTTGCCCAGGTAGGTATTGGCCTGGTCGCCGTAGGTGTTGCCGGTGTAGCGGGCGCCGGCGCCGATGCCGAAGCCATCCAGGAAGCCACTGCGCCAGGTGTAGTCGGCCCACAGCGAGGCTTGCTGGTTCGGCATCAGTTGCAGACGGTTGCCTTTGAAGTCGCCATCCTGCACTTCCGACTTCGCCAGGGTGTAGGCGGCGATCACCTTGAGGTTCTCGGTGACGTCGGCAACGGCTTCCAGCTCCAGGCCATGCACCTTCACTTCGCCAGTCTGGCTGGTGACGGTGATGCCACCGACGTTGTTGGTGACCGAGACGTTCTTCTGGGTCAGGTCATACACTGCAGCCGACAGCAGGGTGTTGGAACCCGGCGGTTGGTACTTGATACCCATTTCCCACTGCTGGCCTTCGGTCGGCTTGAACGAGTTGACCGGGTCGGCGCTGGCGTTGTTGGTCGGCTGGAACGACTCGGCGTAGGAGATGTACGGCACGAAGCCAGAATCGAACACGTAGCTGAGCGCTGCGTTGCCGCTGAAGGCCACATCGCGCTGGGTGTTGGTGGCGCCGCTGCGGTTGTGGAACTCGGTGCCGGTGTGTACCCAGTCTTCACGCCCGCCCAGGGTCAGGCGCCAGTTGCCGATGGCCATCTGGTCCTGAATGTACAGGCCGGTCTGGCGGCTTTTCTGGTTGTAGTCGTAGAACGCGGTGGAGCGGTCCGGACGGGTGATAGGCAGGCCATACACCGGGTTGAGGGCGTTGGTGTCCGGCACGTTGAAGCCGAAGATCGACAGGTAGTTGCTGTTGATGCGCTGGTGGTCCAGGCCGATCAACAGGGTGTGGTCGATCTCGCCGGTGGAGAAGTTGCCCTGGAAGTTGTTGTCCACGGCGAACTGGCTGATGTCCTCGTCTACGTTGGTCGACATGCGGCTGACCGTGCCGTCGTTCTGCACCGGGCCGCCGGGCGAGTAGTAGCTGCCGGGGGTGATGGTCTGGAACGACAGATCCGACTTGGTGTAGCGCAGGTTCTGACGGAACTGCCAGACATCGTTGATGCGATGCTCGAAGGCATAGCCCAGCGCGTAGTAGGTACGGTCGTAGAACTCGTAGTCCGGATCACCCAGGTTCTTGTGGTGGGAGATCTTGCCGAATGGCATGTCGATCTTGGTGCCCTGGATCGGACGGAACTGGCTGGTGGCGCCGGTATCGTCGCGGGTGAACTGGGTCAGCAGGGTCAGCGAGGTATCGTCGCTGATGTTCCAGGTCAGGCTGGGGGCGATGTTGTAGCGTTTGTTTTCGATGTGGTCGATCTGCGTGTCGCTGTCACGCACTACGCCGCTGATGCCATAGAGGAACTGGCCCTGCTCGTCGATCTTGCCGGTACTGGCGAAGTTGATCTGACGGTGGTTGTCGCTGCCGTACTGCACTTCGATTTCGTGGGCGCTTTCGGCCTGTGGGCGGCGGCTGACGATGTCCAGCAGGCCGCCGGGCGGGGTCTGGCCATAGATCGACGAGGCCGGGCCGCGCAGCAGGGCCAGGCGGTCGAGGTTCCAGGTCTCGGGTTTCGGGTTGGCGTACACGCCGCGTGGCAGCGGCAGGCCATCGAGGAACTGGGTGGGCTCGAAGCCGCGGACACGCATCCAGTCGTAGCGCGTGTCGCTGCCGAAGCTGGCCGAGACGATGCCGGGCATGTAGCGCACGGCGTCATCCAGGCTGTGCACGTTACGGTCGTTCATCTGCTCGCGGGTGGCCACGGAGATGGAGCGCGGCACTTCCACCAGCGCGGTGTCGGTCTTGGTGCCGGCGGCGGTGCGCTTGACCAGGTAGCCGTCTGCCGGGCCCCAGGCGCTTTCAAGGTCGCGGTTGGCGTTGATCGCGGTTTCCGGCAGCGACACGCTGCCCTCCGGGGTGGCCACTACGCTGTAGCTGCCCGCGCTGCCCATTTGCAATTGCAGGCCGGTGCCGCGCAGGGCGGCTTGCAGTGCGCCGAGGCCGTCGTACTGACCGCTGACCGGGGCCGAGGTGCGGCCGTTGACCAGTGCCGGGTCCAGCGCCAGGGCGATGCCGCTTTGGCTGGCGATCTGGTTCAGCGTGGTCGACAGCGCACCGGCTGGCAGGTTGTAGGCGCGCACGGTGGACTGTTCGGCGGCGAACAGTGCAGTGCTCATCAGCGGGGTGGCCAGGCCGATGGCCAGGGCCATCATGCTGGGGCGCAGGATCGAATCAACAGCACGGGACATGCAGCGGCTCCTCGAAGGATAAGTGCTCAACTGCTTCCTTGCCGGGTGAGTTTTGGAAAGTGACAGGGGCTGTCGAAAAATTATTTTCCAACGCGCGTTTCGGCCCTCAGCGAGGCCCGACCGTCACCCACCACTTCGTGTGTCGTTCGATCTTCACCGGCAAGGCCGGCTGCAACGAGGCCAGGGCCAGGTCGATGTCGGTCAGCGGGAAACTGCCAGTCACGCGCAGGTTGGCCACTGAGTCGGCCACGCCCAGGTGGCCGTTGCGGTAGCGGCCAAGCTCGGCCACCAGATCGGCCAGGCGCACGTTGTCCACCACCAGCATGCCGCGGGTCCAGGCGTCGGCGCCGACGCTGACCTGGCTGAGGGTGCCCAGGCCGTTGGCGCTCATCAGCACCTGCTGGCCCTCGCGCACCACTTCCTCGTTGCCGCTGTCGCGAGGCTTGGCGGCCACCTGGGCTTGCAACACCTCCAGGCGGGTGCCGGCGCTCTCGCGCTTGACCAGGAAACGCGTGCCCAGTGGGCGCAAGCGGCCATCGTCGGTGCGCACCCACAGCGGGCGTGGGTCGCCATGGCCGGTTTCCACGGAAATCTCACCCTGGCGCAGCACGATCACCCGCTGCTCGCCTTTGAAGTCGATATCCACGGCAGTGTGGGTATTGAGGCTCAGCAGGGTGCCGTCCTCCAGGCGCAGGGTGCGCAGTTCGCCGGTGGCAGTGCGCTGGTCGGCCAGCCAGTAATCTGGCGACAGCGAGGGGGCGCCGACCCCGGCCAGCAGGCCGCCGAGCAGCAACATGCCGGCCAGCCCGCCACCGATCTTGCCGATGCGCTGGCGAAGGCCGGCGCGCGATTGCAGCAGGGCATGACGGGCCGGGCCTGCGGCAGCGCCAACGCGCTGGTCGAGCATGCCGAGCTGGAACCAGGCACGTGCGTGCTCTTCGCAGGCCTCATGCCAGCGCTTGAATTCGTTGCGTTCGTCAGGGCTGCCGTCGCCACCTTCAAGGCACAGTTTCCAGGCGATGGCGGCTTCCAGAACCTTGCCCGAGACCGGCGTGTTGCTCACGTCGGCTCCCCGTACAGGGCCACGTAGCATTGGCGCATGCCCTGGGCGATGTACTGGCGCACCCGGGACACCGAGACGCCCAGGCGCTCGGCGATCTCGGCATGGCCCATGCCATCCAGGCGGTTGTACAGGAACGCGGTGCGGGCCTTGCTCGACAGCTTGCCGAGCAGGCGATCGATGGCCTTGAGGTCTTCGAGAATCAGGTGCAGGGCTTCCGGGGAGGGGTGCTCGGCTTCCGGCACCAGGGCCAGCTCGGCCAGGTAGGCCTGTTCCAGCGCTGCGCGGCGGAAGTGGTCGAACATCAGGCCCTTGGCCACGGCGACGAGGAATGCGCGGGGTTCGCGGGGGGCGTCCAGCTGCTCGCGACCGAGCAGGCGCACGAAGGTGTCCTGGCTCAGGTCTTCGGCACGCTGGCGGCAGGCCGTGCTGCGTTGCAGCCAGGCCAGCAGCCAGCCGCGATGGTCGCGGTACAGGTTGCCGACCAGCTCGGCGTGTGGGCTGTGCGCAGACGTCAAAAGGCGTCCCCCGAAAGAAAATGCGTTAACTAACGATAACTATTCGCGATTGTGGCAGAGCCAGGGTGGGGGACGCAATCGACGCTTATCGGAATGCCATCATAGGCCGTGGCCCGTCACGTTGCGCCGACGCCATTGCCTCAGGCGCTGCTCGAGCTGCAACGGGCTGTCGAGTTGTTGGCGGCGGGCCTGGCTGAAGAGGATCAAGGCCAGCTCCGCAGTCACCTGGGCGTCGGCGCTGGCATGGTGGCGCGCCTGCACCTCCAGGCCGAAGCGTGCGACCCAGTCGTCCAGCCCGGCTTCGCGCAGCACGGTTTCCGGGTTGAGCAGGGGGGCCAGTTCGGCCACGTCGAGGAACGTGTGTTGCAGGCGGTGGCCGAGGCTTTCCTTCAAGGCGCGGGCGAGCATGCCTTGGTCGAAGGGCGCGTGGAAGGCCAGCACCGGGCTGTCGCCGATGAACTCCATCAGCTCGACCAGGGCTTCGGCCGGGTCGCAGCCGGCGGCCAGGGCGCTGGGGCCGAGGCCGTGGATCAGCACGCTGGAGTTGGTCTTCTGCTCGGGGCGGTGAAGTGTGCGCTCGAACTGGCGGCCCAGGTCGATGGCGCCGTCCTCGATGGCCACGGCGCCAATCGACAGTACCTGGTCGCGGTTCAGGTTCAGGCCGCTGGTTTCCAGATCCAGTACCACCCAGCGCTGGGCGCGCAGCGGGTGCTCGCCGAGCGGCGCCGGGCGCGGCAGGTGCGCCAGGCGCTGGCGCAGGTCGTCGTCGAGCTTGGGGGCCGCCGGACGCAACCAGGCGAACAGGTTCATAGCTGGTACCGCTGCGCCAGGCTGCTTTGCAGGCGTTGGGCCTGGCGCAGTGACTCGCGCAGGATGCGCCGGTCGAGGTGGTTGAGGCTGTCCGGGTCGAGGCGGTTGGAATACGGCAGGTTGTCGCGGCTCTGGCGCTGGTGCTGCTGCATGCGGGTTTGCTGGATGAAGTGATAGGCCTCTTCGAAGGCAGCGCCGTCGAGCGGATCGATGACTTGCTTGGCCACCAACTGGCGCAGACGTTCCAGGGTGTTGTTGGCGGCGATGCCATGGGCCAGGGCCAGCAGGCGGGCGCCGTCGACGAAGGGCGTCAGGCCCTGCACCTTGAGGTCGAGGGTGGCGGCCTTGTCGTTGCCCTGGCGGGTCAGCACGAACTCACGCAGGCGCCCCACCGGCGGGCGTTGGCGCAGGGCGTTGTCGGCCAGCATGCGTTGGAAGATACGGTTGTCGGCGACCTGCGCCAGAATGCCCTGGCGCAGTTGCTCGCAACCCGCTTCGTCGCCCCAGACCACGCGCAGGTCGAAATAGATGCTCGAGCCCAGCAGGTTCTCGGGGCTGGCCTCGCGGATGAACCCCGAAAAACGCCGCGCCCACTCGCTGCGCGACAGGCACAGCGCGGGGTTGCCGGCCATCACGTTGCCTTTGCACAAGGTGAAGCCGCATTGCGCCAGGTTGTGGTTGATGTATTGGGCCAATGGCAGCAGCCGCGCGCGGATGGCGTCGGCTTCGGCGCTGTCGCGGGCCTCGAAGAGAATACCGTTGTCCTGGTCGGTGTGCAGGGTCTGCTCGCGGCGCCCCTCGCTGCCGAAGCACAGCCAGCTGAACGGCACACCGGGGTCGCCGCGCTCGGCCAGCGCCAGTTCGATCACCCGGCACACGGTGTGGTCGTTGAGCAGGGTGATGATCTGGGTGATCTGCGTCGACGAGGCGCCGTGGGCCAGCATGCGCTCGACCAGTTGGCCGATTTCGCCACGCAGTGCCACCAGCACGTCCAGGCGCGGGGCGTGGCGGATGGTGCGTGCCAGGTGCACCAGGTCGACCCGCTGCAGCGAGAACAGGTCGCGCTCGGACACTACGCCGCACAGGCGACGGCCGTCCACCAGGCACACGTGGGCGATGTGCCGTTCGGTCATCGCCATGGCCGCGTCGAAGGCGCTGGCCTGCGGGTTGAGGTAGAAAGGCGCGGCGGTCATGTGGCGTTCGATTGGCGCGCTGAGCTCGGCGCTGGCGTCGGCGACCACCTGGCGCAGGTCGCGCAGGGTGAAGATCCCAGTAGGGAAGCGCTGTTCGTCGACGATGACGATGCTGCCCACCTGCTGCTCGTGCATCAGCCGCACGGCTTCGCGCAGGGGCGTGTCAGGCGTGCAGGTCACTGGGTGGCGCATGGCCAACTCTCCCAGCGGGGTGTTCAGCGAATACTGGGTGCCGAGGGTTTCCACGGCGCGCTGGCGCACCTGCTGGTTGACCTGGTCGAGCAAGCTGCTGACGCCGCGCAGGGCGAAGTCGCGGAACACCGCCGAGAGCGAGAACACGCGGATGAACGCGGCCTTGTTCAGTTGCAGGCAGAAGGTGTCCTCGCCGGCCAGGTGCTCGGTGCGCGTGGCCCGTTCGCCCAGCAATGCGGCCAGCGGGAAGCACTCGCCGCTGGCGATTTCGAAGGTGGTTTGCGTGCCAGGGCCGGTAACGTGCTGGCGTTCGCCCACCACGCGCCCCTGCTTGACGATGAAGAAGTGCTCCACCGGCCCGTCGGAGGGCTTGATGATGCTCTCTCCAGTGGCGTAGAAACGCAGTTGGCACTGCTCGACCAGATAGGCCAGGTGGCTGTGTTCCATCTGGTTGAACGGCGGGAAGCGCTGGAGGAACTGCAGGGTACCCTGGATGTTCTGTAGCACTGCTGTCCTGCCGGCTTGGGTGTAGGCGTCCTTCTTGCTCATGGAACTGACCGCGTATGTGTGTCTGTGTGTTTATACACAGGCATTGTTGTTCTAGGGCCCCATGGTCGGCCGAGCGCTCTGCGGTGCCCATTGGACGTAAGTCTATAAGCGGAATGTGTGGGCGATGCGCGTCAAATAGCCGACGAAAGGCAGTTTGCACGGCATTGTTTTGCGGTCTGAACTTCGAATTAGGGATTTTTTTGACGAGATGGCCATGAACGAGCATGACGACCTGCTGAGTGACGCCGAGCGTGAGGCGTTGGCCGTGCTCGCCGTCCCCCCGGCCCTGGCGCAACGGGTGCTGGTGGTGGATGACAACCAGGTCAACCGCGAAGCGCTGTGCCTGTACCTGAAGACCAAGGGCCTGGACTGCATCACCGCCGACGGCGCCCAGGCGGCGCTGGAGTGCCTGAAGCGCGAGCCGCGTATCGGCGTGATGATCACCGACCTGCGCATGGAGCCCAAGGATGGCCTGGAGTTGATCCGGCAGATTCGCGAGTCGGAGCGGGCGGCGTTGTCGATCATCGTGGTGTCGGGCGACACCGATGTGAAGGAGGCGGTGGACGTGATGCACCTGGGGGTGGTGGATTTCCTGCTCAAGCCGGTGGATCTGGGAAGGTTGCTGGAGCTGGTGAGGAAGGAGCTGGGGATCAATTGAAAAATGGGGCCGCTATGCGGCCCCATCTACAGGCTTACAACCCGTTACGCGCCTTGAACTCACGACGACGACGGTGCAGCACTGGCTCGGTATAACCATTCGGCTGTTTGGCACCTTCTACCACCAACTCCACAGCCGCCTGGAACGCGACGTTGTCGTCGAAGTTCGGCGCCATCGGGCGGTACAAGGCGTCGCCGGCGTTCTGCTTGTCGACTACCGCCGCCATGCGCTTGAGGCTTTCCAGCACCTGCTCCTGGCTGACGATGCCATGGCGCAGCCAGTTGGCCAGCAACTGCGCGGAAATACGCAGGGTGGCGCGATCTTCCATCAGGCCGACGTTGTTGATGTCTGGCACCTTCGAGCAACCCACGCCCTGGTCGATCCAGCGCACCACATAGCCGAGGATGCCCTGGGCGTTGTTGTCCAGCTCGTTGCGGATTTCGTCCGCCGACCAGTTGGTGTCCGCAGCCAGCGGCAGGGTCAGGATGTCGTCCACCGACGCCGGGGTACGCGAGGCCAGCTCGCGCTGGCGCGCCTGCACGTCGACCTTGTGGTAGTGCAGGGCGTGCAGTACCGCAGCGGTCGGCGATGGCACCCAGGCGGTGTTGGCACCGGCCAGCGGGTGGGCGATCTTCTGCTCCAGCATCGCGGCCATCAGGTCAGGCATGGCCCACATGCCCTTGCCGATCTGCGCGCGGCCTTGCAGGCCGGTGGCCAGGCCGATGTCGACGTTGTTGTTCTCGTAGGCGCCGATCCACTTCTCGTTCTTCATGGCGCCCTTGCGCACCACGGCGCCGGCTTCCATGGAGGTGTGGATTTCATCGCCGGTGCGGTCGAGGAAGCCCGTGTTGATGAACACCACGCGCTCGGCAGCGGCCTTGATGCAGGCCTTGAGGTTGACCGTGGTGCGGCGCTCCTCGTCCATGATGCCCACTTTCAGAGTGTTGCGCGGCACGCCCAGCAAGTCTTCGACGCGGCTGAAGATCTCGGCGGTGAACGCCACTTCTTCCGGGCCGTGCATCTTCGGCTTGACGATGTACAGGCTGGCGGTACGGCTGTTCTTGCGGCTGACGTCGCTCTTGAAGTTGTGCAGGGCGATCAGGCCGGTGAACAGCGCGTCCTGGATGCCTTCGGGAATCTCGTTGCCTTGGCCGTCGAGAATCGCCGGGTTGGTCATCAGGTGGCCGACGTTGCGCACGAACAGCAGCGAGCGGCCGTGCAGGGTGACGTCGCCGCCACCTGCTGCGGTGTACTCGCGGTCCGGGTTCATGGTGCGGGTGAAGGTCTTGCCACCCTTGCTCACGCTTTCGGCCAGGTCGCCTTTCATCAGGCCCAGCCAGTTGCGGTAGACGATGACCTTGTCGTCGGCGTCGACGGCGGCGACCGAGTCCTCGCAGTCCATGATGGTGGTCAGTGCCGCTTCCATCAGGATGTCCTTCACGCCAGCGGCATCGGTGCTGCCGACCGGGGTGCTGGCATCGACCTGGATTTCGAAGTGCAGACCGTTGTGCTTGAGCAGGATGGCGGTGGGCGCTGCGGCGTCGCCTTGGTAGCCGATCAGTTGCGCGTCGTCGCGCAGGCCGCTGTTGCTGCCACCCTTGAGGCCGACCACCAGCTTGCCGGCTTCGATGCGGTAGGCGTTGGAGTCGACGTGCGAGCCAGCGGCCAGTGGCGCGGCTTCGTCGAGGAAGGCGCGGGCGAAGGCGATGACCTTGTCGCCGCGCACCTTGTTGTAACCCTGGCCCTTCTTGGCGCCACCGGCTTCGCTGATGGCATCGGTGCCATACAACGCGTCATACAGCGAACCCCAGCGGGCGTTGGCGGCGTTGAGCGCGAAGCGTGCGTTCATCACTGGCACGACCAGCTGTGGGCCGGCCATGTGGGCGATTTCTTCGTCGACGTTGGCGGTGGTGGCCTGGAAATCGTCTGCTTGTGGCAGCAGGTAGCCGATTTCCTGGAGGAAGGCTTTGTAGGCGGCGGCGTCGTGGGCCTGGCCTTGGCGTGCCTGGTGCCAGGCATCGATCTTGGCTTGCAGCGCGTCGCGCTTGGCGAGCAGGTTCTTATTCTTTGGAGCGAGGTCGTTGATGATCTTCTCTGCGCCTGCCCAGAACTGCGCGGCGACGATGCCGGTGCCTGGAATGGCTTCGTCGTTGACGAAGTCGTGCAGGACCTTGGCGACCTGAAGGCCACCGACGTGAACGTGTTCAGTCATTGCTTGCCTCACTCTGCTCAGCTGTTTCGCTCTTTCAGTATTAAGCCTGTAGCGCTTCTCTAAATACGCCTACCAGTACATGCCTCCATCGCGTGCGAGGCGGCTGGGTGCTGCCTGCCAGACGTGCCGGCAAGCGGTTTGCGTATTTTCACAGGCGCCTTGGCAGACAGTCGAACGACGTTTTGTAGTCTGCGCTGGCGAATACTACATGATGCAGTAGGCGGGTGAACATCAGACTAAAAGCGCCGTTGCGCGACCCATCGGTCGCGTGGGGTCACGCTGGGAGGCCGTATGTTCGCAAAAAACTGGTTAATTGTTCCAGATAAATCTTTAAACGGTACACGATTTGTTGCGCGCAGCGCCCTGCGGCAGGTTGCCGCGCCTTGCCTATACTGATGCGATGTCTTTGTTTCATAACGCTTGAAGCGTTTCAGAGGAGTGGCCTGTGGACCATCTTGTACTGACCGTGATCGCCCCTGACAAGGCCGGGCAGGTCGAACGCATCGCCCAGTGCATCGCCGAGCATGGCGGTAACTGGCTGGAAAGCCGCATGTCGCGCATGGCCGGGCAGTTCGCCGGGATCCTGCGGGTGGCGGTGCCGGCGGAGGGCTACGACGAGCTGGTGGTCGCCTTGCAGAAGCTCGATACCTTCGGCATTCGCGTACTGATCGCCGAGAGCGGCATCGAGCCCTCTTGCAGCTGGAAGCCGATCGCCATGGAGTTGGTGGGCAATGACCGGCCGGGGATCGTGCGGGACATCACCCGGCTGTTGGCCGAGCAGGGGGTCAACCTGGAGCGCTTCTCCACCGAAGTGGTGCCCGCCCCCATGAGCAGCGAGCCGCTGTTTCGGGCCGATGCGCTATTGGCCTTACCGCTTACGCTGTCACTGGACGACCTGCAACAACGCCTTGAAAGCCTGGCCGATGACCTGATGGTGGAGCTGCGGTTGCGCCCTGAAGAGTAAGCGGGTTATCCCGGTTTCGCGGGGAAGGCCCTGTGGATAACCTGGGGGTTCAAAGCGCTAGCCCAACGACCATGCGGCATGCGCGGGTTTGAGTAAAAAACGTACAAAAATCAGTTGCTTGTGCACAAAGCACGGGGATCAGGCTGTGGATAACCTTTGGAGATAACCCTGCAGGCCGCGTTAGACGCGGTCTGCAGGGTTTTGTGCGTTTTTTGATCAGCTGCGTTTGCGCAGGCTCAGCCAGGCATCGACGCTGTAGATCGCTAACCCCGCCCAGATGAACATGAAGGCCACCAGCGTGCTTGGCGCCAGGTGTTCATCGAACAACCACACCGCTTGCAGCAGCACCAGGGAGGGCGCCAGGTATTGCAGAAAGCCCAGGGTCGTGTAGGGCAAGTGGCGCGCCGCGGCGTTGAAGCACACCAGCGGTACCAGGGTTACAGGGCCTGCGGCCATCAACCACAGCGCTTCGCTGGTAGTGAAGAACTCAGGCTGGGTGCTGTGGGCGGCGGGATGGAACAACAGCCAGGCACAGGCCAATGGCACCAGCATCCAGGTTTCCACTACCAAGCCTGGCAACGCGGCTACCGGCGCCTGTTTGCGGATCAGGCCATAGAAGCCGAAGGTCAAGGCCAGGGTCAGCGATACCCACGGCAGGCTGCCGACCTGCCACACCTGTTGCGCGACCCCCAACGCCGCCAGGCCCACGGCCAGCCATTGCAGGCGGCGCAGGCGCTCGCCGAGCAGCAGCATTCCCAGCAGCACGTTGATCAGCGGGTTGATGTAGTAGCCCAGGCTGGCCTCGAGCATGCGCCCGTTGTTCACCGACCACACGTAGGTCAGCCAGTTGGCAGCGATCAGCGTGCCGCTCAGGGCCAGGATCGCCAGGCGCCGGGGGTTGTCGCGCAGCTCACGCCACCAGCCAGGGTGTTTCCATACCAGCAGCAGGAGCGAGCCGAACAGCGCCGACCAGAGCACCCGGTGCACGATGATCTCCACCGCGGGAACGCTCTGGATGGCTTTGAAGTAGAGGGGGAACAGGCCCCAGATGATGTAGGCGGAAAGGCCGAGGATGTACCCGCGTTGCGGGTTGGCGGCGTGCATGCTGATTCCTTGCTTAGGTAACTAAATATGCGACGCGTATTGTAGACAGACTATGCGGTTCTACTGGAACAATTTCAGCGGCTCTTCGTCCAGGGCAGCGATCTGTTCACGCAGTGCGAGGATCTGGTCACCCCAATAGCGCGGCTGGCCAAACCAGGGGAAGCTGCGTGGGAATGCCGGGTCGTCCCAGCGCCTGGCCAGCCACGCGCTGTAGTGCAACTGGCGCAGGGCACGCAAGGGTTCGATCAGGGCCAGCTGGCGCGGCTCGAAATCGTGGAACTCATTGTAGCCATCGACCAGTTCGGCCAATTGGCCCATGCGCTCCTCGCGGCTGCCGGCGAGCATCATCCACAAGTCCTGCACTGCGGGGCCCATGCGGCAGTCGTCGAGGTCGACGACATGGAAGGTCTCGTCGCGATGCATCAGGTTGCCGGGGTGGCAGTCGCCATGCAGGCGGATGGCGTTGTAAGGCGTGCGGCGGTAAATGGCCTCGACCCGTTGCAGCAGGTCGCGGGCGACGGATTCGAAGGCGGGCAGCAGTTCCTTGGGGACGAAGCCGCCGGCCAGCAGGGTGTCTAGCGAGGCGTGGCCGAAGTTGTCCACAAGCAGCGCCTCGCGGTGTTCGAAGGGGCGGCTGGCGCCAATGGCGTGCAGGCGCCCAAGCAGTTGGCCGAGGCGGTACAGTTGGTCGAGGTCGCCGGGCTCTGGCGCATGGCCGCCACGGCGCGGGAACAGGGCGAAGCGAAAGCCCTGGTGCTCGAAGAGGCTACGGCCTTCGTGCTGCTGGGGTGCGACTACCGGTACTTCGTGCTCAGCCAGTTCGGCGGTGAACTGGTGTTCTTCCAGGATTGCCGCATCGCTCCAGCGCCCAGGGCGATAGAACTTGGCGATCAGCGGCTGCTGGCCTTCGATGCCCACCTGGTAGACGCGGTTTTCATAGCTGTTGAGCGCCAACACCCGGGCATCGCTGAGCAAACCCAGGCTTTCCACGGCATCCAGGACCAGGTCGGGGGTGAGGGTGTCGAAGGGGTGGGACATGAAGGCTCCGGGCGGCTGAACGGCGTGCCCCATGGTAGCGCATTAGCCCTTGTGAAAGCCGCCCTGTTCGGCCTTACACCGGCACGCCGAGCAGCACGACGCTGGGGTGGAACTGCACCCGCAAGGCACTGCCAGCGTGCACCTTGCGCTGCTCCAGCCACGCCCGTTCGGCGAAGGCGCACAGTGTCTGGCCATTGCCCAGGGCCAGCCGCACCTCGCTGGCGCCTTCGTCGTCGGCCAGCACCTCCTCAACCACTGCATTCAGGCCATTGCTGCCGGCCTCCAGTTGGTCATCGGGCCCCAACAAGGTCACCCAGCCAGCCTTGAGCAGTGCAACGACCGTGCTGCCCAAGGTCAGCTCCAGGCGCTCGGTGCTGTCGCGGGTGATCAGTGCCTCGATCTCCAGACCGCCGCCCAGCGCCAGGCTGACGCGATCGTGGCGGCCTTCGCGGCGCAGGCCGCTGACTTGGCCCTGTAGCTGGTTGCGGGCGCTGGTGCGCAGCATCAGGCGGCCCAACAGGTCGAGGTCGCTGGTTTCTTCGGCGGCATCGAGGATTTCAGCCTGCAGAGCCTGCAAGCGCTGGTACAGGCGCAGCACCCGCTCGCCTTCGGCCGACAACTTGGCGCCACCGCCGCCGCGCCCGCCGGTACTGCGCTCCACCAAGGGCCTGGCGGCCAGGTTGTTGAGCTCGTCGATAGCGTCCCAGGCGCCTTTGTAGCTCATGCCTGCCGCCTTGGCGGCGCGGGTGATCGAGCCTTGTTCGGCAATGTGCTGCAACAGCGCAATACGTTGCGGGCGGCGGGCGATGTGCTGGGTGAGCAGGGCAGGCAGGGACATGGGGCCGGTATCGGTTATGGGAATGCGCCGAACTTGCCTCCCGACCTCGGCCAAGTCAACCCTGCTCGGGTTTCGGGGTGCGCGCCAGGCAATAGACATCGACTCGGCGTGCCCCGGCCTTGAGCAGCAGGCTGGCCAGAGCCTGAGCGGTGGCTCCGGTGGTCAGCACATCGTCGACCACCGCCAGGTGAAGGCCTTGCACCTGTGCCCCCGCCTTCAGGCTGAACGCGCGCTGCAGGTTGCGCTGCCGAGCCTTGGCGCCGAGGGTTTGCTGCGCGGGGGTGTCGTGCGGGCGCTGTAGCAGTTGCGCGTCGCAGGGAATGCCCAGTTGCGCCGATAGCCACTGCGCGATCATGCCGGCTTGATTGAAGCCGCGTTGGCGCAGTCGACCTCGGGCCAGCGGTACCGGCAACAGCCGGTTTGGCTGCGCCAACCCCTCGGCGTAGCGGTGTTGCAGCGCCATGCCAAGCTGTTGGGCCAGTAAATGCCCCAGCGGCCACTGGCTTTGATGCTTGAAGCGGCTGATCAGCGTGTCGATTGGAAAGCCATAGTGCCAAGGGGCGACTACCTGCTCGAATGCCGGCGAGCGGCGGCTGCACTGCACGCAGAGCAGGTCTTGCAGGGGCAGCGGCAAGGCGCAGCGCAGGCATTGCTCCTCAAGCCAGGGCAGCTCGCACTCGCAGGTGACGCATAGCGGGTAGGGCTGCCCGGCAGGTTCGCCACAGAGCAAACACAATTGTTTAATATTTAAACACTTGTAAACCAGTGCTTTTATGTGTGGTTGACAGTGCATGGGCCTTCCCTGACTATGCGAGCTATCCGTGATGCGCTGGCGGGCATTGCTGTCCCGGCGCCAGTCAGAGCCTAGATAAGGAAACGCCGATGAGCGCCAGCACAATTGCAACAACACGTCACGACTGGGCCCTGGCCGAGGTCAAGGCGCTGTTCCAGCAACCGTTCAATGACCTGTTGTTCCAGGCGCAGACCGTCCACCGCGCGCATTTCGACCCGAACCGCGTGCAGGTCTCCACCCTGCTGTCGATCAAGACCGGCGCCTGCCCGGAAGACTGCAAGTACTGCCCGCAATCCGGCCACTACAACACCGGGCTGGAAAAGCAGAAGCTGATGGAAGTGCAGAAGGTGCTGGAGGAGGCCGCACGGGCCAAGGCCATCGGCTCCACGCGCTTCTGCATGGGCGCGGCCTGGAAGCACCCGTCCGCCAAGGACATGCCCTACGTGCTGGAGATGGTCAAAGGGGTGAAGGCCATGGGCCTGGAAACCTGCATGACCCTGGGCCGCCTCGACCGCGAGCAGACCGAGGCGCTGGCCGACGCAGGCCTGGACTACTACAACCACAACCTCGACACCTCGCCGGAGTTCTACGGCAGCATCATCACCACCCGCACCTACGGCGAGCGCCTGCAAACTCTGGCCTATGTGCGTGACGCCGGGATGAAGATCTGCTCCGGCGGCATCCTGGGCATGGGCGAGTCGCTGGACGACCGCGCAGGCCTGTTGATCCAGCTGGCCAACCTGCCCGAGCACCCGGAGTCGGTGCCGATCAACATGCTGGTCAAGGTCGCGGGTACGCCGCTGGCCGAAGAAGAAGACGTCGACCCGTTCGACTTCATCCGCATGCTGGCGGTGGCACGCATCCTCATGCCGAAATCCCATGTGCGCCTGTCCGCCGGGCGTGAGCAGATGAACGAGCAGATGCAGGCCCTGGCCTTCATGGCCGGTGCCAACTCGATCTTCTATGGCGAGAAGCTGCTGACCACCGCCAACCCCCAGGCCGACAAGGACATGCAACTGTTCGCCCGTCTTGGCATCAAGCCTGAAGCGCGCGAGGAGCATGCCGACGAGGTGCACCAGGCGGCCATCGAGCAGGCGCTGGTCGAGCAGCGCAGCACCGAGTTGTTCTATAACGCCGCTTCTGCCTGAGCATGGCCTTCGACCTGGCGGCGCGCCTGGCCGAACGGCGCGCCGCGGACCTGTATCGGCAGCGGCCCTCGCTGGAGAGCCCGCAGGGGCCGCAGGTGGTGGTCGATGGCCAGCCGCTGCTGGCCTTCTGTAGTAACGACTACCTGGGCCTGGCCAACCACCCCGAAGTGATCGCGGCCTGGCGCGCTGGTGCCGAGCGCTGGGGTGTCGGTGGCGGTGCTTCGCACTTGGTCATCGGCCACAGTACGCCACACCATGAGGTGGAGGAGGCGCTCGCCGAACTGACCGGGCGCCCACGGGCGTTGTTGTTCAGCACCGGCTACATGGCCAACCTTGGCGCCATCACCGCGCTGGTGGGGCAAGGCGACACTGTGCTGCAAGACCGCCTCAACCACGCCTCCCTGCTCGACGGTGGGCTGCTCAGCGGCGCGCGTTTCAACCGTTATCTGCACAACGACCCGGTCAGTCTGGCCAACCGCCTGGAAAAAGCCACGGGCGATACCTTGGTGGTCACCGACGGGGTGTTCAGCATGGATGGCGACCTGGCCGACCTGCCGGCGCTGGCTGCGGTCGCCCGGCCGCAGGGTGCCTGGCTGATGGTCGACGACGCCCATGGTTTCGGCACCCTGGGTGCCCAGGGCGGCGGCATCGTCGAGCACTTCGGCCTGGGCGTCGAGGACGTCCCGGTGTTGGTCGGCACCCTCGGCAAGGCCTGCGGTACCGCAGGGGCTTTCGTCGCGGGTAGCGAAGAGCTGATCGAGGCGCTGGTGCAATTTGCCCGGCCCTACATCTATACCACCAGCCAACCCCCGGCCCTGGCCTGCGCCACGCTCAAGAGCCTGGAACTGCTGCGTCGCGAAAACTGGCGGCGCGAGCATCTGAATGCGTTGATCCGCCAGTTCCGCGAAGGCGCCCGGCAGATCGGCCTGGACCTGATGGACAGCCCGACGGCGATCCAACCGATTCTCATCGGCGACAGCGCTCGTGCCTTGCAGTTGTCACGCATGCTGCGCGAGCGGGGCTTGTTGGTCACGGCGATTCGCCCGCCTACCGTACCCGCCGGCAGCGCGCGGCTGCGCGTGACCCTGAGCGCGGCGCACAGCGAAGCGCAGGTGCAGCTATTGTTGAATGCATTGGCTGAATGTCATGCACAGCTGGAGCCTGCCGATGCGTAACCGACTGATTCTTCTGCCCGGCTGGGGCTTGGGCACTGCGTCCCTGGAGCCTCTGGCCGCAAGCCTGCGTGCCCAGGACCCACGGCTGCAGATCGAGCTGGCACCCTTGCCGGAGCTGGCCGACGACGATGTACAAGTGTGGGTCGATCACCTGGACCGCACGTTGCCCACCGATGCCTGGCTGGGCGGCTGGTCACTTGGCGGCATGTTGGCCAGCCTGCTGGCGCACAAGCGCGGCGACCACTGCTGCGGCCTGCTTACCTTGGCCAGCAACCCCAGCTTTGTGGCCCGGCCCGACTGGCCCCACGGCATGCCCGAAGACACCTTCGGCACCTTCCTCGATGGCTGCCGCAGCCATACCCAGGTCACCCTCAAGCGTTTTCGCACGCTGTGCAGCGACGGCGCCCAGCAACCGCGCACGCTGCTGCGCCAGCTGGGCGTCGGGGTGCCGGATACCGACCCGCTGTACCTGGCCAACGGGCTCAAGGTGCTGGCCAAGCTCGACACCCGCCCGGCGCTTGAGCAATACGCCGGCCCGCAATTGCACCTGTTCGCCGGCAGCGATGCGCTGGTGCCGGCCGACGCCGCCAAGGCCCTGAGCGAACTGCTACCGGACGTGGAAGTCGGCCTGGTCGAAGACAGTTCCCACGCCTTCCTGCTGGAATACCCACAGGAGCTGGCGGCGGGCATCAAGAGTTTCCTGCATGAGAGTGGCGATGACTGACCTTTCCCGACCGATCCTGCCCGGCGCGCTGCCCGACAAGCGTCAGGTGGCAGCCTCGTTCTCCCGCGCAGCGGCCACCTACGACAGCGTCGCGGCCTTGCAGCGCGCGGTTGGCGAAGGCCTGCTCGCGCTATTGCCCGCCGGGTTGGCGCCGTCGCGCTGGCTCGACCTGGGTAGCGGCACCGGCCATTTCAGTCGAGCCTTGGCGGCACGTTTCGACACTGCCACCGGCGTGGCTGTGGATATCGCCGAAGGTATGTTGAACCATGCCCGTGAACAGGGTGGCGCGCACTACCATGTGGCCGGCGATGCCGAACGCCTGCCGCTGGGTGATGGCTGTGTCGACTTGGTGTTCTCGAGCCTGGCCGTGCAGTGGTGCGATCAGTTCGCTGCCGTGCTGGACGAAGCTCGGCGTGTGTTGCGCCCAGGTGGGGTGCTGGCCTTCAGCAGCCTGTGTGTCGGCACGCTGGAAGAGTTGCGCGCCAGCTGGCAGGCGGTGGATGGGCAGGTACACGTCAATCGTTTCCGCCGTTTCGACGATTATCAGCGGCTATGCGGCGCAAGTGGGTTGCAGGTGCTGGGGCTGACTTGCCAACCCCATGTGCTGCATTACCCGGATGTACGCAGCCTCACCCACGAGCTCAAGGCACTTGGCGCGCACAACCTCAACCCTGGGCGGCCTTCCGGGCTGACTGGGCGGGCGCGCATGCAAGGGCTGTTGCAGGCCTACGAGCAGTTTCGCCAGTCCGAAGGGCTGCCTGCTACCTACCAGGTGGTCTACGGCGTGCTGCGCAAGGAGGGCTGAGATGAGCCAGGCGTATTTCATCGCGGGCACCGACACCGACGTCGGCAAGACCACCATCGCTGCCGGGCTGCTGCATGCCGCCAGGCTGCAAGGCTTGAGTACCTTGGGCGCCAAGCCGGTGGCCTCGGGCTGCAACCTCACCCCCAAAGGCTTGCGCAACAGCGATGCGCTGGCGCTGATCGACGAAAGCTCGGTGAAACTGCCCTACGAGCAGGTCAACCCATTCGCCTTCGAACCGGCCATCGCCCCGCACCTGGCGGCGCGTGAGGCGGGTGTGACGCTGAGCGTGCCGAGCTTGCTCGCGGCCATGCGCCATGTGCTGGCACAAGGCGCCGACTTCACCCTGGTCGAGGGCGCAGGTGGTTGGCGCGTACCGCTGTCGGACCATGCCAATCTGTCGGACCTGGCCATGGCCCTCAAATTACCGGTGATCCTGGTGGTCGGGGTGCGCCTTGGGTGCATCAACCATGCGCTGCTCAGCGCCGAGGCGATTGCCCGCGATGGCCTGCAGCTGGCGGGCTGGGTGGCCAACGTCGTCGACCCACGGACTTCACGCCTGGAAGAGAACCTGGCCAGCCTCGCCGAACGCCTGCCCGCACCCTGTCTGGGCCGGGTGCCCAAGCTCAAGCAAGCCACGGCCGATGCCGTGGCGGCGCACCTGCAACTGGACCTGCTGGATTGAGCACAACATCGGGTGCTCTCTATCAGCTGGCACTAGGCTATTAGGGATTTAAACGGGCCTTTTGCCTTCGGCCCTGCTTTAATTAGGGCTGTTCGTCTTCCGCTTTCTTGGAGTTCCGAAATGGAAATCAACGGTAGCTCTGCCTTCTACGCAGGCCTTGGCGCCATCCAGGCCGGGCAGAATCGCGTCGACCAGGCCGCCAGCCAGATCGCCAACAACAGCGTCGAGCGTTCCGCCACCAGCCAGTCCAGCGACTTCCAGGCCGAGCGCCTGCGTGCAGTCGACCGCAGCCAGCAGATGGACTTGGCCACCAGCACCGTGGAGCTTGCCTTGGGCAAGCACCAGGTCGAGCTTGGCGTAAAAGTCGCCAAGGCTTCCGATGAAATGCTCGGTCGGTTCATCGACACCTACGTCTGACTGCAACTCGCACATCTCCCCTGTGATCGCGGGCTTGGCCTGCGGTCGCATCGTCTGTAACCAAAGTTATCCGTCTGACAGAACGCATCGCGGGGCGCCCCCGTGGCTGAAGGGTTTGGCTGAGGATGGCAGTTATGACATCTTTCGAGGCGTAAATGGCACTATAGTCCCTCCTTGACATTGATCGGAGCTAAACGTAAGTTTCAAACACTTGTTTGACCGAAAGCCTCCAAGAGCTGGTCGCCTTTCGCGGTCTCCCCATCGAACTCATCACAAAGGTTCATCGCCATGCCTGATTACAAAGCCCCCTTGCGTGATATTCGCTTCGTCCGTGACGAGCTGCTTGGCTATGAAGCGCACTATCAGGGCCTGCCGGGTTGCCAGGACGCCACGCCGGACATGGTCGACGCGATCCTCGAGGAAGGCGCGAAGTTCTGTGAGCAGGTGCTGGCCCCGCTGAACCGCGTCGGCGACCTGGAAGGCTGCACCTGGAGCGAATCGGGCGTGAAGACCCCGACCGGCTTCAAGGAAGCCTACAAGCAGTTCGTCGAAGGCGGCTGGCCGAGCCTGGCCCATGACGTCGACCACGGCGGCCAGGGCCTGCCTGAGTCGCTGGGCCTGGCGATCAGCGAAATGGTTGGTTCGTCGAACTGGTCTTGGGGCATGTACCCAGGCCTGTCCCATGGCGCGATGAACACCATCTCCGAGCACGGCACCGCCGAGCAGCAAGAGCACTACCTGACCAAGCTGGTCAGCGGCGAATGGACCGGCACCATGTGCCTGACCGAGCCACACTGCGGTACCGACCTGGGCATGCTGCGCACCAAGGCCGAGCCCCAGGCTGACGGTTCCTACAAGGTTTCCGGCACCAAGATCTTCATTTCCGCTGGCGAGCACGACATGGCCGATAACATCGTCCATATCGTCCTGGCCCGCCTGCCCGATGCCCCTGCGGGCACCAAAGGCATCTCGCTGTTCATCGTGCCGAAGTTCACCCTCGACGCCCAGGGCGGCGTGGGCGAGCGCAACGCGGTGAGCTGCGGCTCCCTCGAGCACAAGATGGGCATCCACGGCAACGCCACCTGCGTGATGAACTTCGACGGCGCCACCGGCTACCTGATCGGCCCAGCCAACAAGGGCCTGAACTGCATGTTCACCTTCATGAACACCGCTCGCCTGGGCACCGCGCTGCAAGGCCTGGCTCACGCCGAAGTGGCGTTCCAGGGCGGCCTGAAGTACGCCCGCGAGCGTCTGCAGATGCGCTCGTTGACTGGCCCGAAAGCCCCGGAAAAAGCCGCCGACCCGATCATCGTCCACCCGGACGTGCGCCGTATGCTGCTGACCATGAAGGCCTTCGCCGAAGGCAACCGCGCGATGGTCTACTTCACCGCCAAGCAGGTGGACATCGTCAAGTACAGCCAGGACGAGGAAGAGCGCAAGAAAGCCGACGCCCTGCCCTGCTCGCCCTGGGTAGCGTCAGCATGCTGCTGGTCAGTGCCTACCACTGGTACAAGGGCTACTCGCCGGCACGCCTGTTC
>NZ_JBNNVR010000038.1:0-44190 GCF_050280645.1 Pseudomonas sp. NPDC089554 | reverse complement strand
GACCGATACCCCGCCGCGTGCAACGCAGCCTGGCACAGCACCAGGCATTGGCGCTGTTGCGGGTCCATGCGCGAGGCCTCGCGGGGGGTGTAGCGAAACGCGCCAGCGTCGAACTGCTCCGGTGCGTGGAGAAACGCCCCACGTGGCACGAACACGCCGTCGCCATCATCGGGCCGTTGCGTCGTTGGGTACGTCTCTACCAGCTCTTGCGCCTCGCAGATCGCCTGCCACAGCGCGTCGCAATCTTCAGCGCCGGGAAAACGCCCGGCCATGCTGACCACCGCGATGTCATCGAGGTTATTCATGCTCATCTCCTTCCCTGGCTTCACCCTGGCGTGCCACCACCTGCGCGGCCAGTGCGCGGGCGTTGGAAAACTCGAACAGATCGACCATCGACAAGCTCACGCCAAAGCGCAGATTGACCTGCCGGATCAGCTCGCTGCCGACCAGCGAGTCGCCGCCCAGGTCGAAGAAATTGGCCTCGGCAGTGACCTGGCCGTGCAACACCTGTTGCCACACTTGCGTCATTGCCTCGACGTCGCACAATTGCTTGTTCGGCTGCGCCGTTGCCGCTACCACGGCGGCCTGAGCACCAGGGTTCAGACGTGCCGCCAGCGGCGTGCTTGAAACGATGAAACGGCGATAGCGCCCCAGAGCCGAGAAAATAGCAGTGAGTACCTGCTCGACCTCGGCGGCGGCCAGCCCAGTGCCACGACCTTCGCCATAGATGAAGCCTTCGCTGTGTTCCCAGCCCTCCCAGCCATCCCAGTCGATGGCGAAATAAGGCCTCTGCGTGCTGCCGCGATGGTGCCAGTAGGCACACGCTTCGTTGGCCGCCGCGTAGGGCGCAAGGCCCAGTCCGCCCGCCAGCACGGCCAACGAGGAAACGAAGCAGCCAAAACGCGTCGGCCGGTCGCTGAACCACTCATGCAGCAGGCAGGCACCTTGCCATTTGGCGGCCAGCAGCGTTTGCCACTGCTGCGCCGTCGAACGCATCAACCATTGCTGGGTGAGGTTGCCCGACGGCCCGGCCGCATGCACGAAGGCATTGGGCTCGACGCCTTCGACTTGCAACTGCGCGAGCGCCGCGAACAGGGCATCGCGCTCGGTGATGTCGGCGTCGACCACATCTACCCGTACCCCCAGGTCACGCAGCGCCTGCAAGCGTTGCTGACGCAGTTGGCGGCGGGCGCTGTCGCCCGAGTCCGGCCGTTGCACCAGCACCAGGTCGGCGCCGTGGTGACGGGCCAGGTAGCTGGCCATGCCGAAGCCCACCGTACCCAGCCCACCGCTGACCAGGCAGACCAGCGGCCCATCGCCCTCGGATGTGCCTGCAAGCACAGGCAGCACCTCGTGCTCACGCGTCCAGACATGCCCAGAGCGCAAGGCGCAGAGCCGTGGCAATGCGCGGCTGCGCAGCACCACCTCGGCCAGGTCTTGGGCCTGGCCTGGCTCATCGAGCAGCGTCGCAGGCACATCGACGACACGGATGTTCAGCGCCGGGTGTTCATGACCGATGGCCGCCACGCAGGCCAGCGCCGCACTGGCGCCCACTCGCACGTTGCCTGCCGCCAGCGGGTCGACGAAGCCTGCGCCAATCAGCACCAGCTCTAGCGCCTCGCGGCCCTGTTCTATGAACTGCCTGACCTGCTCGCACACGCGCCACGCCAAGCTCGGCGCGTCCAGCTCGGCCGCCCGCTCGTCGAGCAACCAGATCACCCGTGCGTCGCTGGCCACGCCCAGGTCGTCATCCATGGTGCGCACACCCTTGCGCCCCAGGGCGTCGCGCAACGCCTGGCGCAGGCCTTGGCTGGCGCCCAGCAGTTGCAGGGTTTCCGGCACCTGGGTTGAGGCGAAGCCGTGCAGCAGCCCCTGCTGAGCCCACTGCTCCACATACACTGTCGCGCGGTGCGGTGCAGCGACTTCATTGGGCGCCTGCGGGGTGAACCAGCAACGCCTTGGCCGCAAGGGGGCGAACGGTAGCTCGCGCTGGGCCACCAGACGGCCAGCGCGAAGCAGCGCCCAGTCCACCCGGCCACCCTGCGCCCAGAAGCGCCCCAACCCCGCACGCAGGGAGTGCCCACAGGTGTTGAGGTCGAGCAGCGCGTCGGCTTGAGGGTGCTCATCGGCGCGAGGCAGGTCCACATCGAGGACGCTGTCAGACGCCTCCAAGGCGAACACCAGCACGTGCCCAGGCAGCAGTTGCCCGAGAAAACGCGCCAATGCCTCGAGGCGCGCCTGGCCCTGGTCAGGCGATTGGCGCAGGCAAAGCTGATAGCCGGGCTCTTGCGCCATGGCCTGCATCAGTGACTCGTTCACTGCAATGCAGAGCGATCGCGGCTCGGCGTGCACCTTCGTCACACGAAAACGCCGCGCCTGCACCTCATGCCTCAACTGCGCCAGGTCGCTAACCTCGAGCACCGCACGCCACGCAAGGCTGGCACGCCCCTCGGCAAAACCACGGGCCACCTGTTCGAGCGCAAGGCCCGGCTCTCGAGCCACCTGCTCGGCCAAGGCATCGGCCACGGTATGCACATCCGCCTGGTCACGCCCGCTGAGCACCACCACCTGCGGTTGCCCCAGGGCCACCTGAACAGGCCGCGCAGGTGCCTGCTCGAGCACCAGGTGGACGTTGCTGCCACCAGCCCCGAACGAACTCACCCCAGCGCGGCGCACCGGCGCCTGAAGCCATTCCATCGGCCGGGTATTGATCAGGAATGGGCTGCGCGCCAGGTCGCAGGCCGGGTTGGCACGTTCGAAGGTAGGGTGAGGCGGGATACAGCCATGGCTCACCGACAACACCCCGCGAGCCAGGCCGGCAAAGCCTGCCGCAGCGGCCAGGTGCCCCACGTTGGCCTTGATCGAGCCCAGTGCACAGAAGCCCTGGCGCTCGGTGTGCTGCGCGAAGGCCTGGCACAGGGCATCGAACTCCACCGGGTCGCCCAGCGAGGTTGCGGTGCCATGGGCCTCGATCATGCCGATGGACTGGGCATCGACCTGGGCCAGCGCCAGCGCCTGGAGAATCAGTTGTCGCTGGCCGTCGACCCCTGGCGCGGTGAATCCGGCGCGCCCGGCACCGTCGTTGTTCGCTGCCGAACCGAGGATCACCGCCCGGATGCTGTCACCGGCCAGCAAGGCATCTTCCAACGGCCGCAGGGCCACCAGGCCCACGCCATCGCCGAAGAAGGTGCCGCTGGCCTGGGCGTCGAACGGTCGGCAACTGCCGTCGCGGGAGAACATCAGGTCCGGTTGATAGAGGTAGCCGGGGCGGGCCAAGGCATGAAACGAGACGCCGCCGGCGAAGGCAATCTCACACTCGCCCAGCAGCAGGCTGTTGACCGCCAGGTGCACAGCACTCAACGAAGACGAACAGCCGGTCTGGACACTGACACTCGGCCCCTCCAGCCCCAACTTGTAGGACACGCGAGCGGTCATGTAGTCCTTGTCGTTGGCCAGCATCCGCTCGGTACCGGCCGCCGACATCAGGTCGCACTCACCGCCGATCACATTGAGCAGGTAGGTATTGAGCGAACAGCCGGCGAACAGGCCGATGCGTGGGCGACGCAGCGGGTTGCCCAGGCCGGTGGTCTGGGTCAGCTCCCAGGCGCACTCCAGCAGCAGGCGATGCTGCGGGTCGAGCAATTGCGCCTCGCGCTGGCTCATGGCGAAGAACTCGGGGTCGAACTGGTCGGCATCGGCCAGCCGCGCATCGACGGGCACGAAGGCTGGGTCGTCGATCAAGGCATCGCTTACCCCCATGCGCCGCAATTGCGCCGCGTCGTAACGGGTGGAGCAGACCTTGCCGGCCAGCAAGTTGCGCCACAGCGCCTGTGCGTCGCGCGCTGCGGGCAGGCGGCAGCTCATGCCAATGATGGCGATGGCCTGGTCATTCATGGCGGCCCCCTTCGGCGAGGTTCGCCTCGGTCAGTTGCCTGCGCCGCTGCAATGCAGCGCTGCGCCGAGCCAGCCCCACGGGCGCGGCCTCGGCCGTGACGACGGCATCGCCTTGAAGGGCGTTGGCCAGCATTCTCGGCGTCACCCAGCGGAACAGGTCGGAGGGGCGCAGGTGCTGCGCCTCGGGCCAGCGTTGCAGTTGGGCATGCACTTCGAGCAGGGCCATCGAATTACCGCCCAGGTCAAAGAATGCATCGTCCAGCCCCACCTCGGGACGCCCCAGCACGGATGCCCAGATAGCCACGACCCGCTCGCGCCAGCCATCGACATCGGCCACTGCAGCGGCGGTACTGGGCACAAGGGTCTCGAGCAGGTGGCGTGCGGCCTTGCGATCGAGCTTGGCATGCCGGTTCAGCGGCAGCTGCGCCACCGGCAGTACGCGGGTGGGCTGCATGTAGCCTGGCAACTTGCCTCGCAGGTACTCGCGCAGCGCTTTTTCGTCGAAGCCTGCGACCGCGTCATGGCAGCTCACCAGCGCCACCAGGCGCATGTGCCCATCCACCTCTTCCAGCAGCACCGCCGCCTGGCGTACTTCTGCACATGCCTCCAGGCACCGCTCGATTTCGCCCAGCTCGATGCGGTAGCCATTGAACTTGACCTGCTCGTCGATCCGGCCAGCGAAACGCAGGCGCTCGCCGTCCCAATACCCCAAGTCGCCGGTGCGGTAGGCGATCGCGTCCTGGCGATAAGGGTCGACGATGAAGCGTTCGCGGTTCTGCTGCGCCAACCCGACATACCCCAGCGATACCCCTGCCCCGCCGATCACGATTTCGCCAAGCGTCCCCTTGGCAGGGCAGGTTTCACCCTCGCGCAGGTACACCGTGGCCAATGACAGTGGCCGGCCGATGGGAACGATCGCCTCATCGGCAAGCGCTGGCGTCACCCGCTCCAGGGTTGCGAACACCGTGGTTTCCGCCGGGCCGTAGAGGTTCCACAAGGCCCAACGGTCGCTCAGGTACTGCCGGGCCACCGCGCCGGGCAAGGCTTCGCCACACACCACCCAGTGCTGCGCGACGAGCCGCGACGAATGCTGGAGGAAGTCCGCCGACAACTGCCGTAGCCCGGAAGGCGTCTGGGTGATCACCCCGACCTGATGCCGGATCAGCCATTCGAGCAGCACGTCAGGACGCGAGCGAACGCTGGACGGAATGACCAGCAGGCACCCGCCTGAACACAGCGCGCCCCAGATTTCCCAGACGGACAGGTCGAAGCTGGCGGCATGCGACCAGCTCCAGAGCAACTGCTCCGGCATCTGCAGCGCGTGGTACATCGATGCGAGCAACGCCACCACATTGGCCTGGGCCACATCGATGCCCTTGGGTTGGCCGGTGGAGCCGGAGGTGAACACGCTGTAGGCACAGGTATCGGGCGTGCTGCGGTCGAACAACGGCAACGCGGCCGTCAGGTCGTCGTGGGTGCAGGCGCCTACCTGGCAGCCACGCACACCCAGCTCGTCGAGCAACGGCAACTGGCCGTCGGCGACCACCACGGCGATTGCCGAGCTGCGTACGATCAGTGCCAGGCGCTCGCTCGGCAGGCTGGGGTCCAGGGGAACATAGGCAGCCCCCGCGCGCATCACCGCGAGCATCGCCAGCAACGCATCGATGCCGGGGGCGAGCAGCACGCCGACCCGGTCGCCCGGCACCACGCCGAGCGTTTCCAGGTGCCGGGCAAGTTTCACGCTGCGGGCCTGGGTGCCGCGGTAATCCAGGGCACCCGCCTCGTCGCGCAGCGCAGGCGCGTCGGGGTACCGGCTTGCCTGCCTATCGAACCAGGCCACCAGCGTGGGCGCAGGCGCGCTCGCGCTGGGCAGGCTGTTCAGCGGCCCGGGGACACTGTTGTAGTCGGCCTCGCAGGCCGCAGGGGCGGCGCAATCGACATCACCTTGCGCCCCCATCAATGCATCGACGGTGGCCAGCCAGTGCGCGGCGAAGCGCTCAAGGCCCGAGGCGGAAAACGTCCGCTGATCGGCCTTGATCACGCAGCGCAAGCGCTCGTGTGCATCGACCAGTTCCAGGGCGATATCCACCTGCCCTTGTTGTTGCGCCAGCGGCCAGGGCGCGGCACGCAGCCCTGCCCAACCGGCCTGGGCATCCGCACCCGCCATCTGCAAGGCCAGCCAGCGCGAGTGCTCGGCCTGGCCAAGCAGGTTGACGGTGGTCTGGAACAGCGGGTTGCGCCCCTCGGGCCGGGGCAGCACCAGGGTTTCCAGTGCGGCGCCGAGGTCGAAGTCACGGTGGTCCAGCGCCCTGTGCAGGTCATTGCGGATGGCCCGTATCAACGCCTGCAGCGACCCCTGCGCACAGACCCGCAAGGGCAGCACGTTGAACAGGCTGCCCAGGGTGCGAGCAGACGCTGAGTCACGCATCGACATGGGCATGCCGACCATGATCTGCGGCTGCGCGCACGCCCTGCTGACCGCCACCGCCCAGGTCGCGAGGACCACCGCGTACAGCGACGCCCCGGTGTTCTCCACCCAGCGCCTGACCCCACGCAGGCGCTCGCCGTCCAGGGTCAGGTAGTGGCTGGCGACACCGCTGCCGCCCTGGCGCCAGTGGTCCGGCCATTCGAGTGGCGCAGGGGCGTTTTCCAGGTAGTGCAGCCAATGCGCCTGGCTTGCACTGGGCTGCCCGTCAGCTGTCGCACACACCTGGCGACGGTAGTCGCCAAACGGCATGGGCGTGTCGCGCCAGTGCTCGGCTTCGCTGCCGATCTCATCCAGGTAGAGCGCCTCCAGCTCATCGAGCAGCAGGCCCAGGGAGGTGAAGTCCGCGATGATGTGGTGCGCGCACAGCACCAGCACCTGGCTGCCCGCACCTCGGGCGAAGCACCCCAGGCGCAGGCAAGGGCCATGGGCCAGGTCGAAGGGCGAGTCGAACCAGGCGTCGGTGCTCGCCTTGAGGGCCATGTCGTCAAGGCCTGGGTCATCGAAGAACGACAGCGGCGCTTGCAAACCTGGGGCGCAGACCGCCACGGGCACGCCAGCGTCGCCGGGATAGGTAGTGCGCAGAATCTCGTGGCCTGCCACCAGGCGCTGCCAGGCAAAATGCAGCGCCTGGCGTTGCAGGTCACCGTCGATGCGAATGGCCAGGCCGATGTTGTAGCGCGTGTCTTGCGGCTGCATCCGCGCCATCAACCATTGCGCACGCTCCTGCGGGGTCAAGCGTGTCGCCAGTGTTTTCGAAGTATCCATGAACGGTACAAACTCCTTGTAATGGGCCGTGTTCGCTTCAGGCATGGACCAGCAGCTTGGCCACCACGTCATCCAGTGTGGGGCTGTCGAAGAACGCGGTAATCGGCAGGGTCTTGCCGGTGCGTTGGCGAATACGCTGGACAATGGCGACTGCACCCAGCGAATCCAGGCCCAACCCCGCCAGGGGGGTGTCGCCGGCCAGCGCTGCGTTACGCGCGGTACCGCTCAGCTCTTCGATCACCAGGCGGGTCATCGCGGCGCGTAGTTGATCGGGGCTGCCTTGCAGTGCCACCGGGTCGCCCAGGCTTTCATCCGCATGCGCGGTGGGCGCCGCCCGCCCTTGCAAGCTCAACCTTTTGTCCAAGGTGCCAGGCAGCGCTTTGGCAATGATCGTCGTCGCCTGCGGCGTAACTTGACCGCCAGCCAAGGCCCAACGCACCACCTCGTCGGTTTGCATCTGCCCAAGCCCCAGCGCCTGAAGGTGTTGCTGGTGTTCCAGCGAGAGGCGCGCAGTCATGCCCGCTGCCCATGGCCCCCAGGCGATGGCGTGGCCCACCTGGCCGGCACCCTGGCGCTGGGCCATGAAGGCCTGAACGAAGGCATTGGCCGCCGCGTAGGCGGACTGCCCTGCCAGGCCAATGCAGGCCGACAGTGACGAGAAGGCGACGAACCATTGTAGCGGCTGACCCTGCAGGGCGGCGTGCAAATTGAGCGTGCCATTGACCTTGGGCGCCAGCACCCGCTGCACCGCCTGTGGGTCCAAGCGAGACAGCAAGCCATCTTCGACGACGCCAGCCAGATGCAGCACGCCCACCACAGGCTGCCCTTTGCGCTGCACGTGACGCATCAACGCCTCGACATCGGCGGCACTGGCCAGGTCGCCCTGGAACAGGTGCACCTCCACGCCTTCCTGGTTCAAGCGCCTGGCTGCTTCGAGCAACGGCTGCGGTGGGCGGCTACGCCCCATCAGCGTGACCTGGCGTGCGCCACGCGCGACCAGGGCCTGGAGCAGCGCCTGCCCGGTGTCACCGAAGCCACCGGTGACCAGGTAGCGGCCATCAGGCTGGACCGGCAGCGCCTGGGCCGGTTCGTCCGCCAACGGTTCCACGACCTGCTCGTACACCTGCCCGCCAGCCACGCGCAGCGCATTCGCCGCAGGGTGTTGCCCCAGCAATACCACCAAGGTGTCGAGGTCTTCCGGAGCTGGGGGCCACTGCGCAGGCAGGTCGATGGCCTGGCAACGAACGTTCGGGAATTCACTGGCGATCACCCGCAGCACCGCCAGGGTGGCCGCCCCCAACAGGTGGTTGTCACCGGCCTCGGGATCGTGAGCGCCTCGGGTCACCACGCTCAAGTGCACCGGCTCGGTGGCGCTGGCATCCAGGTGCAGGCACAGGTGTCGCAGTCGCTGCAAACGCTCACCGAGTGCCTGCGACCAATCCTGGACCGGGCCAAGGCCTTGCCCGCCGGTATCGACCCACTGCGCGGGCTGCGCCGACGGGTTGGCATGGTTTGCCAGGAGCCGCCCGGCCTGCACGAGCCGGGACGCGAGCAGGCCTGCCAAGGGCTCGTCGTCCAACACCACAGGCAAGGCGCTGTCGGCCGTAGGCGCAGGTGTCGCTCGCTCACGCCAGGCCAAGCGGCAAACCTGGGTGGCAATGCCGTGTTCGGCACTGAGCAATGCGCCACGCTGGGCGCGTTTGAGCTGGACGTTGCGCAGGAACGCCACCTGACGCCCCTGGTCATCCTGCAACAGGATGTCACCCTGGAGGATCTGGGTGTCCGGGTCGAAAACCTTGGTGGTCAGGCGGATGATCGCGGTCAACGCCCCTTCAACCGCGGTGTAGAGGGTCATCTCCTCGACCGCCAGGGGAATGTACAACGCCATCTGCGGACACTGCTGCCAATAGCCTGCGAACAACGCCTGGAAACAGGCATCGAGCATGCCGGGGTCGAGCACCAGACCCTCGCCCTGCGCGACCTCGCTGCTGGCCAACAGTTGCACTTGCATGAGCTGCGCATGTTCGTCGAGGTGCATCGTAGCGATCCGACGGAACAATGGCCCCAGCTGCAAGCCATTGGCACGGGCACGTGCATAGAACGCCACAGCGTCCAAGGGTTGGGCGGCGGCCCCCATGGCAGGAAGCGCTTCGCCCGACGACGCGGCCACCGGCAGCGCCGTACCACTGGAGAGCACCTGCGTGGTCCCCTCGGCGTTTGCCGACACAGCCACCTGATACTCGCCCTCACCTCCCGCAGCGGACCATTCGATACGGATATCGCACTGCGCGCCCTGCGCCATCAGCAGGGGCCGCAGGAAACGCACATCGCGGATGCACACCGCAGACATCTGCAAGCTGCGCATGGCCTGGGTGGCGATCACGCCCAGGTGCAAGGCGCCCGGCACCACCACGCGGTCGAACAGGCAATGGTCGGCCAACAGCCCTGCCCCCTGCCAGCTCGCCTCGAACAGCCGGCGGTGTGCGCCATCGTTGTCCCGCAGACGCCCGGTAAGCCCTTGCGCTGGCGGCGCCTTGGCCACGGCCAGGCTGGGCAGCGCGAAGTACGAGTGCTGCCAGGTGTGATGTCGGGTCGCGTCATCCAGGTTCGCAGCCAGCGCATGCCCCGCCTCATGCAACCCCGCCCGCAGGGCGTTGAGCGATTGCTGCAAGGGCTTGTGCCGATTGAGCACCGCCATGGCCCGCAGGCCAGGGTGGGAGACGCCCAAGCAGCGCTGGATGTGCTGGACCAGCGACGCATGCGGCCCCAGTTCGATGAAGGTTTCGCAACCCAGCTCGGCCAGCCGCGCTATAGCCAGGTCGAAGCGCACTGGACGCAAGGCATTGCGTACCCAGTAGCCAGCATCGTCAGGCAATTGCGCCTCATCCTGGCCATGGCTGGACGAAACGAAGGGTAGCAGCGCCTGCCCGTGACTCAGCGGCCCGAAGGCCGCCAGCAATTCATGCTCCAGCGGGTTGAGCAACGCGCAGTGGAACGGGTAGTGCTCATTGACCGTGATGGCCTCGACCCCGGCGGCGGCGCAACACGACCGGAACTGCGTCAATGCGCCCGCCGCAACCGAAACGATGCTGGCTCCGGGGCTGTTGAAGGCAGAAACCGAGGCACCAGGGCAGTCGGCCAGTACCTGCTCGACCGTTTCCATGGGGGCCAGCAACGCCTGCATGCTGCCTTGCCCATGCAGCTTCGCCATGCAGCGCCCACGCGCCAACGCCGCCTGCAAGGTTTGCTCGCGGCTCAAGATCCCTGCGCAACAGGCAGCGGAGAGCTCGCCGATGCTGTGCCCAGCGACTGCCGCAGGTTCCACGCCCCAACTCAGCAGCATGTCGAACAACGCCAGTTGGATCGCCACCACACAGGGTTGTGCCCAACGCGTCTGCGCAAGGTCCGTCTCGCTCTGGGCGGCAATCGCCCGCAGCAGTGACCAGCCATCCAGACGCTGGATGATCGCCTCGCTGCGTTGCAGGCTGTCGCGGAACACCTCGTCCTGCGCCAACAGCTGGTCGACCATGCCCGGCCACTGGCTGCCCTGCCCCGAAAACACCAGTGCGAGCTTCTGCGCCGAGCCAGTCGGCGGTGCTGTCATCACCGTTGCCGCGTCCTGGGGCGCGCTGCCGAGAATCACCTGGGCATTGGTACCGGACCAGCCGAACGAACTGACCAACGCATACAGCGGCGTGCCATCGGCAGTTGGCCAGGGCTGGTGGGTTTGCGGGAACGCCAGGGGCACTTGTGCATCGATGTGACGGTTCAACGACCTGAGGTCGGCAAAGCCCGGTACGCTCCGGTGTTGCAGGCACAACACGGTCTTGATCAACGACGCGATACCGGCGGCTGCCTCGCAGTGGCCGATGTTGCCCTTGACCGAGCCGACCAGGCAGCGAGCCGCTTGCGCCCGGCGCCCCAGCACATTGGCCAAGGCTGTCACCTCGATGGGGTCGCCCAGTTTCGTCCCGGTGCCATGCGTCTCGACATAGCCCAGGCTGTCGGCGCTCAGCCCTGCCCGGGCCAGCAACCCACGCAGCAGGGCTTCCTGGGCTAGGCCATTGGGTGCGGTCATGCCATTGGTGCGGCCGTCCTGGTTGACCGCCGAGGCCTGGATCAACGCCAGCACCTGGTCGCCATCACGCCGGGCGTCGCTCAGGCGCTTGAGCACGATCACCCCACAGCCGTCACTGCGCACGATGCCATCGGCGCGCTCGTCGAACGGCTTGCAGCGCCCGTCGGCGGCCATCAGGCCCATGCGCGAGGTGGCCACGGTGAAATCAGGGCTCAGTACCAGGTTCACACCGCCAGCGATGGCTTGCTCGCATTCGCTGTTGCGCAGGCTCTGGCAGGCCTGATGCACGGCAACCAACGATGAAGAGCAAGCGGTATCGATCGCAAGGCACGGGCCCTTCAGGTCGAACAGGTACGCCAGCCGCCCGGCCAGCACGCTGTTGGACACGCCCGGGCCGCTGAAGGCATTGACCCGCTCGATATCGTCGAACAGCCGCCGTGCGTAACCATCGTTGTAGTTCACCACCCCGACATACACGCCGGTCTGGCTGCCGCGCAGGCGTTCACGGGTTTGCCCGGCGTGCACCAGGGCTTCCCAGGCGACCTCGAGGAAGATGCGCTGCTGGGCATCCATATGCTCGGCCTCGACATCGCTGATGCCGAAGAACCCGGCATCGAACGCGCGCTCGTCGATCACGCCCGCCCAGCGCGTGCTGAGCTTGCCGGCGGCCATGGGGTCGGGGTCGTAGAACTGCGTGTTGCTCCAGCGTGCGCTGGGCACTTCCTCGATGGCATCGCGCTGTTGCGTCATCAGCGACCAATACGCCGCCAGCGAATCGGCGCCCGGCAGACGACAGGCTGCACCAACGATGGCAATGGGCTCTTCATGGCGCTGCAGGGCCGCTTTGAGCTGGCGAACACTGACGAGCGCTTGCTGCAATGCCGATGCGCTATCGGGCTTGTTCGATCGTTCCATCAATGCAGGTCTCCACTGAATTTATCCTTGATCGTGGCCAGCTCCCTGAGCAGCTCCGCCATCAACGCGTCATCGTCCTCGTCGGGCGCATCGATCCGTTCCGAGCGACCTTGCAGGCCCTCTTCCAGAGGCCACAACAGCGACTCCAGGTAGGTCGCCAGCGCCGTGATGGTGGGGTAGTTCCACAGCACGGTGGCGGGCATGTGCACCTGCAACTCGGCCTGTAGACGGTTGCGAATTTCAACGCCCAACAGTGAGCTGATGCCCAGCTCGCTCAGGGGGGCGTCCTGGGCGATCGATTCCACGGGCACTTGCAACAGGGCCGCCACGAAGCGGCCGACGATGGCGCAGAGTTGCCCATGGCGGTCACCGGCCTGGGCCAGCGCCTCGACGCCCACCGCCAAGGCGGGCAAGCCGTGCGCCAATGCGCTCGGCCCGCGGTAGCGCATGATCACCACGCACCCATCGCGCGCCTGCCAGTGCGCCAGGCAGGCCAAGGCTTCTTGCATGCCGATCGCCGGCAGGTGCTCGAACACCTGCGCGGCGCCTTCGTGCGCCAGCAAGCCTTCGTCGGCGAACGGCCCGAAGCCAACGCTGGTGGCAGGCAAGCCCTGGCTGATGCGGTATTCGGCCAGGCCATCGAGGTAGGCGTTGCCAGCGGCATAGGCCGCGTGGCCGGGGAAGCCGAACAGGCTCGAGACGGACGACACCAGCAGGAACCGCCGTACCGGCCAGTGCTCGCTCAGCCGATGCAGGTTCCAGGCGCCCTCGCGTTTGGCACGCAGCCCGACGCTCAAGCTCGCCGGGGTCATCGTGGCCAGCGCCTCAGGGTGCAGCACCCCGGCGGCATGGGTGATCGCGGACAACGGCCCGAGCTGTTGCGCGGTGCGTGCCACGGCATCGTCCAGCGCCCTGGCCTCGGCGATGTCGAAGGTTTCGACGCGTATCTGCACGCCTTGTCGGCGCCACGCCTCCAGCGCCTCGGCAACAGGCGGGCTCGGCGGCCTTCGGCTTATCAGCAGGAAACGCCGCTCGCCTTGAGCGATACGCCAGCCCAACATTGCCTGGCCTAGTGCGCCCAGGCCGCCGCTGATCAGGTGGAAACCGATGTCGTCGGCAGGTGCCGCGCGCGTCGCGGCGCTCAGTCCGGTGGCGGCTTGCAGCACCGGCACATAACGCACGCCCTTGCGCCATGCGCATTGGGTCATGGGCGTCACCAGGCTGGCCAGCAACGCCTGGGCAACTGCCCCGTCCGCGTTGTCGACCTGTGGCCCCAGGTCGCTCACGCACAAGCGTTGGCCGTCCAGTTCCAATTGGGCAGTCCTGAGCAGCCCCCACAGCAGGGCGGCGTCAACGCACACTTCGCTGTCCTTCGGCAGGTGCTGCGCAGCGTGGGTCAGCACATGCACCGTGATCGCCGACCGCGGGGCCTTGGCCAGGGCCCGCAACAAGCCCAGCACGACGCAAGCAAGGTGCTCACCTGCCGCGTTTGGCTGGGCCAGCAACACCAGATGCTCGATGGGCGTGCAGTCGAGCAGCTCGAGGAAGGTTCGATAATCAGCATCCCCCTCACTGGACTGTTCCAGAACGTGCCATTGCGCGTTGGCAAGGCTCGGATGGTGGCGCAGGCCCGCCAACGCCGGTTCAGGCCCGACCACCAGCAGGCCCTTGGAGTCAAGGGCAGCTCCCGGCTCAGACTGGACCTCTTGCCAGCCAATGCCATAAAGGCTCGGCCCGCCTGACGAAACCTGCGTTGCCGTATACGCGGCTGGCAGCGACAAAGGTGGCTGACGCGTAGAGGGCCGTGCTGTCACGCTCACACCCGCCTGGTAGGCGCGGGCCAGCAGCGCCGAGCACAGATGTCCAATGGTCTCGCCAGTAAGGCCCTCGATGCGCAAGGTATCATCGTCGCCTTCGCTTTCCCCCTCGCCCCACTCCAGGTCGCGGATGCCCTGGACCAGCAGGCCAAGCCCAAGCCGCCCTGTGGTGAGGTCTTCGATGCTGCCGACCATGCCTGCGACCGCGTAGCGCGAGACCATCATGCCCTCGCTGCGCAGGTAGTCGGCGCAACCGATGTACATCGCCACGCCCTTCACTCGGGCAGGCTCCACGCCCAGTTCGCGGGCCACCTGCAACACCCGTGCGTAACCGCTGGCGAAGGCTGGCACGGCCAGCAGCGCATCCCGTTGCCGGGCAGAAAGCGGTGCCTGACGGCGAACTTGCAACAAGGGTGCAGCGCAGACCTTGCTGTCCCACGCTGGTGCCTGCGCGGCAGCACGCAACTCGACCAGCGCCTGCTCGCGGGACTCGACCACCAAGGCCAGGCGATGGCGTTCATGGCTGCAAGCCTCGCGCAGCGCCTGGGCGCAGTCTGCAAGGCTTGGCGGCGTGTCTTGCGCGAGCCAGCTTGCGATGCTCGCGCAGCGCGCCTGCAAGGCCTGCTGGTTGTGCCCTGACAGCAGCAGCACCTGCACAGCGCCACTCGGCGCGGCCTGAGCCTCACAACATTCGTCCAGCCCTTGCTGCATGGCACTGGCGTCGCACCAACCACGGCGGGCACTGACCAGCACGCCTCGCGACGGCGCGGCATCGCGCAAACTGCGCAGCAGCACCGGGTGGCTGGACACCTCGACCAGCACACCCTCGGTCTGCTGCAAGGCCGTGCGCAACGCATCGAACCACCGCACGGGCCGTGCCACCACGTCAGCCCAGTAGGCGGTGCTCGCAGGCCCGCCGCCGGTCCCTCCGGCGCATGCGCCATGAAACGGCAACTGCGGGCTACACGGTACGATGTCCTCGAGCGCCTCGCACAGGGCCTGGTAGCCCTGCTCATCGCTTCCGGCATGCACGGCAACGTCGCAGCGAACCCGGCGCAAACGCAGCTTGCTCTGCTCGCAATACTGCTCAACCGCAGCGATCGCGGCGCCAGGGCCGGTGATCACGGTCGCGTCCTCGGTATGCTGGATGGCCACTTGCACAGGCACTTGCAGCCTCTGCAACAACGCCTGGGCAGGCTCCCAGCCCATCTCCAGCAGCGCCATGGCACCCGGTTGCCCTGCGGCCCAGCGCGCCTGAGCAAGACTCACCCGCAAGGCATCACGCAGGTTCAGCACCCCCGCCACATGGGCGGCGGCCACCTCGCCGATACTGTGCCCGATCACCGCGAGCGGCCGCAGGCCCTTGGCGATCCACACCTCGGCCAGCGCCACCTGCACGGCGAAATGACAGGGCCAGGCCACTTCCACGTCATCGAACACCTGCCCGGCGTCATACAGGCGCTCGGCCAACGACCAACTTGCCAGGCTCATGAACTCGCGGTCGCAGCGGGCGATGCAGGCGCTGAACAGCGGGTCCAGGCGGGCCAGGTGCAAGCCCATTCCCTGCCACTGCGCGCCCTGCCCGGAAAACACCAGCACACCGCCCTTGGCCTTGCTGGCGGGTGCCTGCACCACCAGCGAGGGCTGCGCATTGCCGGAACGTTCAAAGCCCTCGGGCGAGTCGACCGGCCATTGCCGACCCACGATGACGTGGGCATTGGTGCCGCCGAAACCAAACGAACTGACGCCAGCCAGGGGCTGCGCCGAGGACCAGCGCGTGCGCTCCAGCACTGGCTGCAAGGCCAATTGCGACCAATCGATTGCCGGGTTGGGCGTGCGGTAGTTCAGGTGTGCGGGAATCGCCCCGTGCTGCAGCGCCAGCAGCACTTTGATCAACCCGGCCATCCCTGCTGCGGCTTCACTGTGGCCGATGTTGGTCTTCACCGAGCCGATCAGCAGCGCCTGCTGGCGTGCACCGCGCGGGCAATAGGCAGCGGCGATGGCGCTGGCTTCTATCGGGTCGCCCATGGCGGTGCCCGTACCATGGGCCTCCAGGTACTCGACGTCAGCGGGCGCGATGCCAGCCTGGCGAATGGCTTCGTTCAGCAGCGCTTGCTGGGCGTGCATCGACGGCGCAGTGAGGCTGTTGTGAAAACCGTTGTTGTTGACCACCGAGGCGCGGATCACGCCCCAGACCGACGCGCCTGCCGCCAACGCTTCGGGTAGTCGACGCAGCACCAGCACCCCGGCGCCCTCGGCCCTGACATAGCCGTCGGCAGCAGCGTCGAAGGTATGGCAGGTGGCGGTTTGCGACAGCCCGCCGAAGCGCCGCATGGCCTCGAAGCTCTGCGCCGCCAGCAACAAATTGACCCCACCGACGATGGCGAAATCGCACTCCCCTTGCCTGAGTGCCTGGCAGGCCAGGTGCACGGCCACCAGTGACGACGAACACGCAGTATTGACCGTCATGCTCGGACCATCGAGCCCCAAGGTGAAGGAAATCCTCGCCGAGAGAATGCTGGTGTCCAGCCCCGTGGCGCTCTGCGCGGTCATCTGCTGCGGCGCGACATGATGAGCGAAGTCCGACCACATGGCCCCGACATAAACACCGCCGCGTTGCCCACGCAACGTGGCAGGTGGCATGCCGGCTTGCTCCAGGGCGTCCCAGGCCAGGGTCAACAGCAGCCGTTGCTGCGGGTCCATCTGCGAGGCCTCGTGCGCCCCCAGGCCGAAGCGTGAGTGGTCGAAGTCGCAGGTACTGTCGAGAAAGCCTGCGACCTCATCGAAGGCGACATGCCAGCCGCTTTCCCGGCGCTCGGAAAAATGACCTTCAGGCAACGGGCCGACCCCCTGGCCGCCGCTCTCGAGCAACGTCCAGAACGCCAGGCTGTCCCGTGCGCCGGGGAAGCGACACGCCAAGCCGGTCACCGCCACGGGCTGGGTGCTATTGACCGGTGCGCGGCGCGGTGCCTGGGTAGCGCCGCCCTCCAGGCTGCACAGGTAGCGACACAATTGCGCGGGGGTGGCGAAGCGCCAGAACAGCGTTGGGTCGAGGTCGCGCTCCAATTGCGCGCCGAGCGCGGCCAGCAACCCGGTCACTTCGATCGAGTCCAGGCCCAGGCTGCCCAGGCGCTGCTCCTCGTCTACCCGCTCCACACCACAGGCCGACGCCAGTTGCGTCAGCACGATGGCCAGTACTTGCTCGTATCCAGCACTCATGCACATTTCCCTATCAGGTTCACCCTGAATTCCTTTCAGGGTGTTGGGGCGTTAAGTCTCAGTTGCAGGTCGTGGCCATTGACTGCACATGGCCGAACAACCGATCGATCACGGCGTCCAGCGCTAGTCGATGCGTCATCTGCGGCGATACCAGCACTGTGATACGCAAGGTGTGCGCATGTATCTCGGCCTCGAAGCTCAACGGCAGGTGGGCCATCTGTTGCTCTGCAGACGCCAGGCGTAGTGGCTCGGGCGCGAGCTGGTAGCCGATCAGGTTGGCATTGGGGCGCGGTGACGAAATGAAGTTGAAGCCGATAGCCGCAAGCGGCGGCACCGGCGCACCGGGCACGCCGCTGAAATGCCGAATCGCGAAATCCTGCGCGGATGCCATTGCCTGCTGGACTTGGGCCACGGCCGCGTGCGCCGCCTCGCGTGGGCCTTCTCCAGCCTGCAAATTCACGCGCACCGGTAACGGGAACGACACCGAGCCCACCAACTCGGCGACAGGTGTGTGCCAGTCGCCAATGAAATGCGGGCTGACCCACATCATCAGGTCTACCGAACCCTGCGCCTGGACGCTGCTCAACGCGTGCAACCAGCACCCGAGCAGGCAGTCGCTCAGGCTGAGCTGCCAGGCTGCCGCGCAGGCTCTCAAGGCTTGCAACTCAGCCGCCTGCAAATGCAGGCAATGGCAGGTCTGCGTACTGGCCAGGGTCTTGCCGGACAGTTCATGCGCAACCCGGTCAAGGGTGCCCAACGCGGCCAGCGGCTCAGGCGATGGCTGCGTCGCCGCAGGCAAGGCGCGATAGCGCTCAGCGAGCTCCTGGGCGAACGCCGGGTAGCTGTCGCAGGTTTCCGTCGGCAACGGTTCGCCTTGGGCCGCCGCGCGGTAGGCCCTGGAAATGTCGCGCCACAGGATACGGCTGGAAATACCGTCACAGACCAGATGATGGAAGATCACCAGCAGGCGTTGTCGCTCGGCCTGCTCGGCATCGAGCAACACATAGCGGATCAAGGGTGGCGTCATGGACGGCGACGCGAGCAGAGCATCGATACCCGCCTGGAGCCGCGCGTCGATCGACAGGCCTGCGGCCTCGTCAAGTACGCTGAATGCCACCTCGCCTGGCAGTTGATCCGGCGCCAGGAAGTGCATGTTCCACTCTCCTTCGTTCCGAGTGAAACTAGCGCGCAGCACCGGGTACTTATGCAGGATGAAACAGACGGCTTCTCGCAGATACAGCGGATTGAGCCGCTCTTGCGGAATCAATACTTCACCGACGTAGAAACTTTCCAATTGCGCTGCCGTTCGCTGATCATACAACTGGCCCAATAGCAGCCGCATGACTCACCTCCCTTTTAAAAGTTGCACGCAGCCACAGTCGACGTCATCCATTTGGATGACGTCGAACGCAGAGTTCTGGATTAACTAAGAGGAAACTTTCTGTTCGGCCGACAGTGCCGAATACCTTCGAAAGTTCAAGAACACCACCAGCGCTACCACCACCAATACCACCATGGTGGCGGTCATCACCGAGAACACCGCGCTGTCGAAGGCCACGCGGGCGTTGGCGCTGATTTCCTCGCCCAATGGGCCCGGCAGTTGCGCGGCGCTGGCCAGTGCGCTGTCGATACCGTCGCGCAGGCCCGCAGGGTCGGTGGCCTGGGCCGGTACGACCAGGGACCGGCTGTATACTGCTGCCATCAGGCTACCCATGAAGGCGATACCCAGCCCCCCACCCAATTCATAGGAAATCTCTTCGGCGGAGGCCGCCATGCCCGCACGCTCGGGGGGCGCGCTGGCCATGATGGTGGTGGAGGCGCCGGTCATGCTCGCCCCTACACAGGCCCCCATGACGAATAGCAACGCCAGTTGCAACGCCACCGCATGGTTGAAGCTGTACATGAACAACCCGATGGCAGCGGCATAGATCAACAGCGCCAGCACCAGGAACCGGTCGCAACGTACCTTGGGCAACAGCCAGCCACTGAGTGGGCCGGCGACGATCGCACCCAGCGAAAGCGGCAGGAAATAAAGGCCCGTCTCGAGGGGGGAAAGGCCGACGACCAACTGCAAGCGCTGGCTCAGGACCAGGTTGACCCCCATCAGACAGCCCGCGGCCGCCAAGCTGGCAATGACCGCCGAGGAAAACGCCGGGCTGCGGAATATCTGCACGTCGATCAACGGGTAGCCACGCTTGCGCTGCCCTCGCACGAACAGCCAGGCGAACCCCAGGCACAGGAGCAAGGCTACCAGGGCCTCGACCAGCGAGGGCTCGGGCTTGGCGAACTCCTTGATCAGGTACGCCAGGCTGATCAGCCCGACCATCGCCTGCAACGAGCCCACCAGGTCCCAAGGGCTGGCGTTGGCCTGCGGGGCATTGTCGATCCAGCGCAACGACAGCACCAAGGCCACCAGGACGATGGGCACATTGATCAGGAACACCGACCCCCACCAGAAGTGCTCCAGCAGCGCGCCGCCCAGCAGCGGCCCTATCGCGGCACCGCCGGAGGCCACGGAGGTCCAGATACCAATGGCGACGCCGCGCTCGCGCTCATCCTCGAAGGTCAGGCTGATGATGGCCAGCGTGGCCGGCATCATCGCCGCCGCACCGACGCCAAGGAAGCCCCTGGCCACGATCAAGGCGGTGGAGGACGGGGCGAACGCTGCCAGCAACGAGGCCAGGCCGAACAGCGCCAGGCCGATGACGAACAGGCGCTGATGACCAATGCGATCACCCAGGGTGCCCGCCCCCAGCAGCAAGCCGGCGACCACCAGTGGATACATGTTGATGATCCACAGTTTCTCGGAGGTCGATGCACCGAGCGCATGGGTAAGCACAGGCAACGCGATATAGAGCACCGTCATATCGATTGCCACCAACAACAACGCAAAAGACACAACGGCCAATACCAGCCATCGCCGATAAGCGTAAAACATTTGGCATTCTCCCTGCCGTGGTTAGCCGGCAATCATTGCCAGCCCACTGTGAAACAAGAGCACCGATCCTAGTTGAGAAACTGTTACATTGCAAAAAATCAAAATATTAAAAAATGTGACTCATGAAAATTCAGACCAACAAAAAATTCAGTCGATAAACCTAAGGGGTCGAAGATATGAACGATAAGAATGTGAGAAATAACTTACGCCACATACCTACATAGAACGCTTGCAATGGCTGAAAACCATTGCTTTCAAACCACCCTCAATATCGCTGTCGGGAAACTCGGGCGGATTGTCCAGGCGCTCGACAAAGGCCAACTCCGGGGCATGTGCCGCCATACCTTCGACCAGGAAGGCCGGTCCGATACCGGGGTCGTTGACGCAGGCCAACACAGTCCCCCCCTCACAAAGCAACTCAGGCAAACGGCGTAGGATTTTCGCGTAGTCCTGCGTCAGCACAAAGCTGCCGCGCTGGAAGGTCGGTGGGTCGATGATGATCAGGTCATAAGGCCCATACTTGCGCACCTTGCCCCATGACTTGAACAGCTCGTGCCCCAGGTACGCCACCCGAGACGCGTCATGGCCATTGAGTCGGTGGTTCTCCCGGCCTCGCGACAACGCGGACTTGGCCATGTCCAGGTTGACCACCTGCTCGGCGCCGCCGGCAATCGCCGCCACCGAGAAACCACAGGTGTAGGCGAACAGGTTCAACACCCGCTTGCCCTGTGCCTGCTCACGCACCCAACGTCGGCCGTAGCGCATGTCGAGGAACAGGCCGTTGTTCTGGCGCACGCCAAGGTCGAGCAAGTACTTCAGGCCGTCCTCGGTCACTTCGCGCTGCTGGCACGGCTCGCCGAGCAACCACTGGCCTGGGCTGTCGGGCAGGTAACGGTGCTGGATCAACACCGCCTGGCCAGTCCATTGCGGGCTCTCGGCCAGTGCCTTGAGCATGGCTTGCAACTCGGCCAGCTGGTCTTCGGCCGGCTCGCGGAACAGCGCCACCAGCAGCACCCCGTCGAGCCAGTCGACGGTGACCTGCTCCAGCCCCGGCCAACACCGGCCACGGCCGTGAAACAAGCGTCGGGTCTCGCGGGGAGCGGGGTCGAGGGCAGTGAGTAGGTGTTGCTGAAGGGTAGCGATAGGCGAAGTCATGGCGGCGTTATGTACGAAAAAGCCAGCATTCTACCCGGTCTGCTCGGCCAGCGCCGTCCGCCCCTGAGGGAATGATGCAACGTCATCAACCCGACCCCAGGTGACTATTTTTTGTACACAAGAATGTAACTATAGGTGCCATTTTTGTGTGCACTTTCCTACAGTAACGCACCACCAGGTTACACAAACCGCTTAACTAAAACTGACTAATCGATCAACTAAATGGCAACTCAAAAAATAAAACTGACCTAGAGGTCAATTTATAACCAATTAATTTCAACAGCTTATATTTCAAACACATAGATTCATAATGATAGCCACTCTCTAATCGGTTCCTCGCTGGCATGGAATTGGCTTTTGTGTGTTCATGTTTTGTATACAAATTTTGCAAAACATAAATACACAAGAACCCGCGACGCCTGCCCTAAACAGGCCGTAGCGCCCAGAACCCAGTGATGCCAACGCCTGCACCGACGAGATGGCGAGCCCGTGCGCATGCCCGCCTCATCGCAGTCTTCGCGCATCAGGAGCCGCCGGAATGAGTAGTAGCCTCGACCTTGCCCCTGAACTATCCGTTGCCAGCACCAGTCCCACCGCCGCGCCCCTGTCCGGCGCTGCCACGCCTTTAGAACTCAGCCCGCGCCTGCACAACCGCGACCTCGCGCCCACCCGCCAGGAAGGCCGGCGCTGGGGCGGCTACAGCATCTTCGCGCTGTGGACCAACGATGTGCACAACATCGCCAACTACTCGTTCGCCATGGGCTTGTTCGCCCTTGGCCTGGGCGGCTGGCAGATCCTGCTGTCGCTGGCGATCGGCGCGGTGCTGGTGTACTTCTTCATGAACCTGTCCGGCTACATGGGGCAGAAGACCGGCGTGCCGTTCCCGGTCATCAGCCGCATCTCTTTCGGTATCCATGGTGCGCAAATTCCGGCATTGATCCGCGCGGTCATCGCCATCGCCTGGTTCGGTATCCAGACCTACCTGGCCTCGGTGGTACTGCGCGTGCTGCTCACGGCGGTGTGGCCACAAGTGGCCGCCTACGACCAGGACAGCATCCTCGGGCTGTCGAGCCTGGGCTGGGTATGCTTCGTGGCGATCTGGCTGGTGCAGCTGGTGATCCTCGCCTACGGCATGGAAATGGTGCGCCGCTATGAAGGCTTCGCGGGCCCGGTGATCCTGCTGACCGTGGCCAGCCTTGCAGCCTGGATGTACTTCAAGACCGACACGCGCATCGCCTGGTCGGTGGCCGAGCCGCTGCAAGGCGTTGATATGTGGCGCAACATCTTCGCCGGTGGTTCGCTGTGGCTGGCGATCTACGGCACCCTGGTACTCAACTTCTGCGACTTCGCCCGCTCCTCGCCGTGCCGCAGGACCATCCGCGTAGGCAACTTCTGGGGCCTGCCGGTGAACATCCTGGTGTTCGCGGTGATCACTGTGGTGCTGTGCGGCGCGCAGTTCCAGATCAACGGGCAGATCATCGACAGCCCGACGCAGATCGTCGCCACCATTCCCAACACCGCCTTCCTGGTGCTCGGCTGCCTGGCCTTCCTGATCGTCACCGTGGCGGTGAACATCATGGCCAACTTCGTCGCCCCGGCCTTCGTGCTCAGCAACCTGGCGCCGCGCCATCTGAATTTCCGCCGTGCCGGGCTGATCAGCGCCACCGTGGCGGTGTTGATCCTGCCGTGGAACCTCTACAACAGCCCGCTGGTGATCGTGTACTTCCTCTCAGGCCTGGGCGCCCTGCTCGGCCCGCTGTACGGCGTGATCATGTCCGACTACTGGTTGCTGCGCAAAGGCCGCATCAACGTGCCGGAACTGTACAGCGAGCACCCTGAAGCGGCCTACCACTACAGCCGTGGCGTCAACCTGCGCGCGGTGGCTGCGTTCATTCCTGCGGCGGTGTTGGCCATCGTGCTGGCGCTGGTGCCGCAGTTCCACAACATTGCGCCGTTCTCCTGGCTGATCGGTGCTGGCAGCGCCGCTGCGCTGTACCTGCTGATCGCCCCGCGCAACCGCCAATACCTCGATGTGAGCGGCGAAGCCATCGCCGTCGACCACAGCAGCCACTGATCAAGGAAATCTGTAGATGCGTATTCTGATCGTTAACGTCAATACCACCGAGGCCATCACCGAGGCCATCGCCGAGCAGGCGCGCAGCGTGGCCGCGCCGGGGACCGAGATCGTCGGCCTGACGCCCTGGTTCGGCGCCGAATCGGTGGAGGGCAATTTCGAAAGTTACCTGGCGGCCATCGCGGTGATGGACCGCGTGCTGGCCTACGACCAGCCGTACGATGCGGTGATCCAGGCCGGCTACGGCGAGCACGGCCGCGAAGGTTTGCAAGAGCTGTTGAACGTACCGGTGGTGGACATTACCGATGCCGCCGCCAGCACGGCGATGTACCTGGGCCATGCCTATTCGGTGGTGACCACCCTGGACCGCACGGTGCCCCTGATCGAGGACCGCCTGAAGCTCTCGGGCCTTTATGACCGCTGCGCCTCGGTGCGGGCTAGCGGCCTGGCGGTGCTGGAGCTGGAGCAAGACCCACGGCGTGCCGTCGAGGCCATCGTCGAGCAGGCCGAACGCGCGGTGCGAGACGACAAGGCCGAGGTGATCTGCCTGGGCTGCGGCGGCATGGCCGGGTTGGATGAGCAGATTCGCCAACGCACCGGCGTGCCGGTGGTCGATGGCGTGAGCGCGGCGGTGACCATCGCCGAGTCGCTGGTGCGCTTGGGGTTGAGCACCTCCAAGGTACGCACCTATGCCACGCCCAGGGCCAAGAAGGTGGTGGGCTGGCCGATGAGGGTGGGGCGGTAGGCTTTATCCGATGCTGAGCCATCGCGAAGCAGGCTTGTTCGCGATGGCTAGGGCTGGGCTTGCAAGATGTCGGGGGTCGCGGGCAGACCATCAATGATGGTGACGTCGAATACCTGTTCGATCACCTGTTTTGGTCCCTGATTGAGGCTCCAGGTGAAAAACACCAGGAAGCCAAGCATGAACACGAAAAGCAACGACCCCACGACACTCTGCATCACACCCTTCCAGAAGCCTGGGCGAGCGCTTCTGATTTCGCCATCGGCCTTGCTGGCATAGAAAGCTTCAAGCTCTGCTGCTTGCTTCTCTAGAGACACATATAGAAACCCCTGAGATAACAAATCCGCCTGACGTCGGTAGCTTTCCAGCTGCGTGGGGCTGTTGCTCAGATGGTGGAAATGGCTCAGATCTTCATCATCAGGATCCCGGCCATGGCGCTCTTTGAAGGATTGGATGAACTCGATTTTCTGCCGTTTATATAACGAGTAGGCCACGACACCGAGCATGCCTTCCTCGTGGGTGACGAGCATTGAGTAGATGGTGTTGAAACCTTTACGGGCCATGCGTAATCAGCCTTCACGCAGCCGGGTATACGCTAGCTCGAATGCTGCTCTGAGCTCGGCTCGGGTCTTGCGCGCGCTGGACACCACGCCAAGCAGCTCTTGTGGAAGATCAGGCTCCAACGCCACCCCACTTTCGCAGAGCCGTGCGTTGGCAGCCTTGACCACTTTGGAAGAGAAGTAGGACTTGATAGGCATTCGTAGACTCCTGATTACCGACCCGGTAATCGTAAAGTCCTGAAGCTCGTGTCTCAATGACAGGGCACAAGCTCAAGCTGTAGCCCGAATCGCTGATTCGCGTCAGCCTCTGCCTACATTCATCAGGTTGGGCAGGTCTTCGCCCCGCCATCCAATCCCTGCCGCACGTTGCGGCTGAGCAGGCTGGCCTTGCCGTCGTGCCAGGTCAGGGTGATTACGTAGAGGGTGTCGAAATCCTCGCCTTGCCAATCGTCGATGATCACACGTTTCTCGCCCAAGGCCTTGCCGGCCACGGCATTGAGCAGGTCGGGCAGATAGCCGTGGGACCAGGCGGTATAGACGGTCGCATTGCGGTACTTGGCGCTCAGCAGCTCATCGGCCAGATCGTTGTAGTCGTTGGCACCGAAATCGATATTGACCGGCAGACCCAGGCGAATGGCGCTGGGGGTGATGGTCATCAGCGGGCGGATATAGCTATAGCGCAGGTCTTGGCTACCCTCTTCCACATGCCGCGACGGGTTGGCCGCGAACACGTAGTCGGCGTCGCCGAAACGCTCGGGCAGCAGCGTGGCAAGGTCCAGGGCGCGGTTCAGGCCTTGGCAATTCAGTTGGCCCAGACCTTCGCTGGGTTTCTCTGCGTGGCGCATGAACACCAGGGTCTGGGTGCCATCGGCAGGGTGGTCGTGGCTTTGGACCATACCGAGGGTCAGAGGTACCGCCACAGCGGCAAGGGCTGCACCGAGCAGCAGGTGGCGACGTCGCAGGTACTGCATCAACTTCATGGCTAGGGGTCGTCCGGCAAAAGGCGGGGCATCCTTGCCTGTAGTTCATCCCTGCGGCGGTCCGGTGCCGGGCACCGACCGCCCGATAGGGCTCGTCCTTGGGGTTCCGTCCTTGGGCAATAGCCACTCTAGAGAAGCTGTATTGCCAAATTACGACTGTGCCGAAACAAGCTTTAATCGTCTCGGGTCAGCACTTCGAGCACTTCGACAACAAAAGTGAGGTCAGAGTTCGGCGGTATCGAACCTACTGACCTTTCGCCATAGCCCAAATGCGCCGGCACCTGCAATTTGCGCTTGCCGCCTACGCGCATGCCCATCAGGCCCTGGTCCCAACCTTTGATGACGCGGCCGGTGCCGATCACGCACTGGAATGGCTTGCCGCGCGACCAGGATGAGTCGAACTCGCTGCCATCGGCCAGCCAGCCAGTGTACTGGGTGGTGATCAATGCGCCCTTGACCACGGCCTTGCCGTCGCCTTCTTGCAGGTCGGTGATCTGGAGTTCGTTGCTCATGCTGGCCTCTTGCGCGGGTGAATAGTACGAGGCGGCCCTTTTCGCAGGAATGCCGGGCTTTGGCAAGACTCAGCCGAGTTGCTCGAAGGCCTGCTCGCCGGTGAGCTCGGTGGTTTGGTTGGCAAAGCAGTACCAGGCGGGTTTCTGCTCGACGAAGATTTGCAGGTTGAAGTCCCAGGCCTCGTCGCCGTCGAACAGGCCTGCGGGAATGGCGTAGGACGTCTTGTCGGTAAGGCGGTAGTAAAGGTGGGTGCCACACTGGCCGCAGAAGCCGCGCTGGGCCCATTCGGAAGAATCGTAGACGCTTGGCGCGCGGCCTTCGAAGGTGGGGGCGTGGTCGCTATGCACGCACAGCAGCGGGCCGCCGGTCCATTTGCGGCACATGCTGCAATGGCAGGCGCTGACCTGGGGTTCGTCGATAAGGATGCGCAACGTGGTGGCGCCGCACAGGCAGGTACCCTGTTTTTCCAGTGGCATGTTGGAGGCTCCGTGCTGAGGGAAGGATTGCCAAGTATAGCGGGGGCTGTGCGGGCCTCTTCGCGGGACAAGCCCGCGATGAGGCCCGCACAGCCGCACCTAAGTCATAGATACACCGTGCCCCGCATATACAACGCCGCACGCCCACTGATCACCACCCGCCCATTACCCGGCACCTCGCACTGCAACTGCCCTTTGCGCGCCCCGCCCTGCTCGCAGCTCAGCGTGGTCTTGCCCAGGCGCTCGGCCCAGTACGGCGCCAGCGAGGTGTGCGCAGAACCGGTGACCGGGTCTTCGTTGATACCCACGCGCGGCCCGAACCAGCGAGTGACGAAATCGAAGCCTCGGCCCGGCGCCGTCACCGCGATACCCCGCACATCGAAGACCGACAACGCGGCGAAGTCCGGCAGCAAGGTGGCGATCAGCTCGGCATCGTCGATCACCAGCACGTAGTCATCGGAGCGATACAGCGCGCGCGCCTCGGTCAAGCGCAAGGCGTCGAGCAGGGCCTGGGGAATGTCCACCGGTTGCGGATCCTTGGCCGGGAAGTCCATGGCCAGCAGGCCATCGGCGCCGCGGCTGACGCGCAGCTCGCCACTGCGGGTGTTGAAGCGCAGCACCTCGGCCTGCTCGTCCAGTTGCTCGAACAACACCCAGGCCGCTGCCAGCGTGGCGTGACCGCACAGGTCCACTTCCACCGCCGGGGTGAACCAGCGCAGGTCGAAGGTTTCGCCGTTGCGCACGAGGTAGGCGGTCTCGGACAGGTTGTTCTCTTCGGCGATACGTTGCAGTTGCGCATCTGGCAACCAGCTTTCCAGCCGGATCACCGCCGCAGGGTTACCACCAAAGGGTTCGGCCGAAAAGGCATCGACCTGGAAGATTTGAAGCTCCATGCAAACACTCCTGGTTTCGAAAAAGGGCTTACTGACGCACCGGGGTCAGCACCGGCTCACCGGCGAAGAACGCTTGCAGGTTACGCAGCACCAAGGTCACGGTATCGCGCGCCGCCTCCGGCGACTGGCCCGCCACGTGGGGGGTCAGCACGGTATTGGTCAACGCTTTCAAGGCATCGGGCACAGCAGGTTCGTCATCGAACACATCCAGCCCGGCGCCAGCGATGGTGCCTTCGGTCAAGGCCTGGACCAGGGCCTGGGTATCGACCACGCTGGCACGGGCGATATTCACCAGGTAACCCTCGGCGCCCAAGGCCTTGAGCACCGGCCCGTCGACCAGGTGCCGGGTGCCCGCACCGCCTGGGGTGGCGACTACCAGGATGTCGACGTTCTCGGCCAGGTGCAGGGGGCTGTCGTACCAGGTGTAGGGCGATGCCTCGCGGGGTTTGCGGCTGTGGTAGCTGACATTCATGTCGAAGCCTTGCGCCGCACGCTTGGCGATGGCCTGGCCGACGGCGCCCAGGCCGACGATACCCAGGCGCTTGCCGCTGATCGACGGGGTGATGACCCGGTTCCACTCGCCACGCCGAGTGCTGGCATCGGCCCGGGGAATGTCGCGCAGCAGCGCCAGCAGCAGGGCCATGGTGTGGTCGGCGACGGCCGAGGCGTTGGCCCCAGCGCCATTGGTAACGGTGATACCGCGCGCGGCCGCCGCGCGAAGGTCGACTTGTTCGTAGCCGGCGCCGATCACGCAGATGATCTGCAACTTGGGCAGTGCGTCGATCTCGGCGGCGGTGAGCCCCAGCGGGCCACGGGTGAGGACTGCGTCGACCTCCTGGGCATGGCGGGCGATGGCGTCGGCGCGCAGTTGCGCAGTGGGGGCACGTATCAGGCGGTAACCGGCCTGTTCGAGCAATGGGAGGTAATCGTTGACGGTTTCTACCAGCACCAGAACGGTCTTGCTCATGCCACCCTCCGAATCAATGGGAAGGGGCATTATGCCAGTTCGTCAGTTGCCTGTGAGCTACTGCCCGAACGCCCGGCCCAGACCACCCGGCACACCGCTGGCATCGGTTTCCTGCCATGGCCCGTTGGGGCTCAGTGACCAGCTCCAGCCGTTATTCCAGCGGTAATAGGTGCGCTGGCGGTAGAAGGTGTTGGGCTGTTTCTCCAGCACATACACGCCGAGCTTCGGGTCCCAATGGCTGGCGCCACCGGGCGGCGGCGCGAAGCTTGCGGAGGTGCGCGGCATGGGCTTGGGAATCGCGGCAGGCTTGCCTGGTTGGGGCGCAGGCTTGCTGCCTGGCAGGGGCGTTACCACCGGCCCCTGGCGCGGTGGGATGGTCTCGATCGGCGGCAACGGCTCTTGCTGCTCGGTCGGCGGGTGCACCGTACACGCGGACAGCCCCATAGCCAAGGCGATCAGGGTCAGGCGTACGGGACTGTTCATGGCGTGGCTCTCTTACTGGTCGGGGCGGTCGATGGTCAGGTGCTGCAGGCCCTGGCCACGGCTGGGAATTGGCGCGCCCTGGCCGATCCACTCGCCTTGGGTCGGCTGGCCGGCGCGCGACACGCGTGCAACCAGTTGGACTTCACTGAAGTCCGACAGTTTCATCTGTGCCAGCATCGCATCGGCATCGGAAAGCTCCACCTCGATCGGCAACTGCGCCACGCTCACCCGCTTGGCCGCCAGCGGCATGGGCGGACCATTGCTGGCGCGGGCGAAGATGAACACGCTGTCGTCCGGCTTGACCTTGTCCTTGAGCGCTGCTGCCAGCTCTACCCGCACCGTCAGCTTGGCGGCTTCGACCGGCTTGCCGCCGGCGGCCTTGAGGCGTTCGGTGGCGCGGTCGATACCGCCTTGCAATGCCGCACGCGACGCGTCGCCCTCAGGCAATTGCAGGCTCAGGCGCTGCCAGTAGTCGATGGCCTCCTGGTAGCGCGCCTGCTCGAAGGCCGCGATGCCACGCAGGCCAAGGCTGGTGACGTCGTTAGGGTCGGCCTTGAGCGCTTCGTCGGTCAGCGCCTGCAACTGTGGGGTCCACTGCTTGTTGGCGGCGAAATACTGGGCCTGGGCCCACTGGCCCAGCAGGTCTGGCAGGCGACCGGCCAGGGCCACGGCGCGCTCGAATACCTTGGCAGCATCCGCCGGGCGCTGCTCGGCCATGTAGGCGCGACCAAGGAAGTACAGGCCCTCGACCGAATCCGGCTGGGCCTGCACGGCGCGCTCGAGGCGGCTGATCATGTCTTGCGGCGACTGTGGTGCCTGGGCGAACTCCTGGGTCAGTTCAACCTTGTCGGCCGCGCCGTAATGCAGGTAGAGCCCCAGCCCCAGCAACGGCACCAGCAGCGCAACCACGATTGGCAGCGCCTTGCCCAGGTGGCCCTGGCGCAGTGGCTCGGCGCCCTCGGTATCGGCCAGCAGCTCGCGGGCGGCTTCGTCGCGGCCCTTGGCCAGTTGCGCTGCGTCGAGGGTGCCCGCGGCCTGCTGGGCCGCAAGCTCGGCGATGCGCTCCTGGTACAAGGCGACGTTCAGCGCGGTACGGTCTTCTTCGGCCTGCTGGCGGCGACCACGCAGGATGGGCAACAGCAGGAATGCCAGGGCAGCGAGCAGCAGCAGGCCCGCACTCAGCCAGAATTCAATCATGGGTAGGTTCTTTATCCAGCAGTTTGGCGAGACGCTCGCGTTCGTCGGTAGACAGCTCCGAGGTTGCAGCCGGGCCTTGGCTGCGGCGCTTGCGCACGATCAGCGCCAGCACCACGAAGCCACCGGCCAGGAGAATGCCCGGGCCGAACCACAGTAACCAGGTACGCCCGTCCAGGGCCGGCTTGTAGCGCACGAAGTCGCCATAGCGGTCGACCATGAAGTCGACGATCTGCTCGTTGTTCTTGCCCTCGCCGAGCATGCGGAAGATTTCCCGGCGCAGGTCGGCGGCGATCGGCGCATTGGAGTCGGCGATGTCCTGGTTCTGGCACTTGGGGCAGCGCAGTTCCTTGGTCAGTTGCTGGTAGCGCTCGCGCTCGGCATCGTCGCGAAACTGGTAGGTGTCGATGGCCGCCTTGGCCACACCGGCCAGGCTCATGCCCAGCACGGCCGCTGCCAACCAGCGCTTCATGGCTGGGCCTCGTCGACCAGGCCCTGGTACAACGGCGCCAACTGCTCGCGCCACACGGTGGCATCGACGATGCCCACATGCTTGTAGCGGATCACGCCCTGGGCATCGATCAGGAAGGTTTCCGGGGCACCGTACACGCCCAGGTCCAGGCCCAGGGTGCCTTGCTCGTCGCGGATACCCAGCTGGTAGGGGTTGTGGAACTCCGCCAGCCATTTCAGCGCGGCGGCATTGTCGTCCTTGTAGTTGATGCCGTGGATCACCACGCCCTGCTGGGCCAGTTGGTTCAGGAACGGGTGCTCGACCTTGCACGCCGGGCACCAGGTGCCCCACACATTGACCAAGGCCGGTCGGCCCAGCAGGTCGGCCTGGGTCAGGGTCCGCCCGCCCTCCTGCACTTCGGGCAGGGAGAATGCCGGGAACGGCTTGCCGATCATTGCCGAGGGCAGCTCGTCGGGCTTGAGGAACAGGCCCTTGTAGAGGAACAGCGCCATCAGCAGGAACACTGCCAGTGGCAACACCATGATCCAACGCTTCATGCAGGGGCTCCAGACATGCCCAGGGCGTCACGCACCCGGGCCTTGACCTTGACGCGGTAGCGCCGGTCGAGGGCCGCCAGGAAACCGCCAAGGCCGGTCAACAGACCGCCCAGCCAGATCCAGCGGACATAAGGCTTGATATGTACCCGCACCGCCCAGGCGCCGTTTTCCAGGGGCTCGCCGAGGGCGACGTAGAGGTCGCGGGTAAAGCCGGCATCGATACCGGCCTCGGTCATCATCGATTGCTGCACGGTGTACAGGCGTTTCTCCGGGTGCAGCACGGCGATCTCGCGGCCTTCTCGAGAAACACGAATAGTGCCTTTGTCGGAAATGAAGTTCGGCCCCTCGAAGTGCTTGGCGCCTTCGAACAGGAAGTGATAGCCGCCAAGCTCGACGCTTTCGCCCGGTGCCATGCGCAGGTCGCGTTCGGCGCTGTTGTTGCTGGACATCACCACGCCCAGGGCGCAGACCGCCAGGCCCAGGTGCGCCAGCTGCATGCCCCAGTAGCTGCGGTTCAGGCCGCGCAGGCCCTTGAGCAGGCCCTTGTGGCGGGTCTTGTCGAGGATGTCGCGCACGCCGCCCAGCACCACCCAGGCGGCCAGGGCAAACACGGTCAGTGCCGGCCAGTCGAAGTCGTCGACCAGCCACCCGGCCAGCGGTGCGATGATCGCGCTGCCGATCAGCACCGGGGTGAGCATGCTGGCCAGCCACTTGCCGGGGGTGTCTTTCCAGCGCACCAGCACGCCGATGGCCATGACCACCATCAGCAGCGCCATCAGCGGCAGGAACAGGGCATCGAAGTAAGGCGGGCCTACCGACAGCTTGGCGCCGGTCAGGGCATCGAGCACCAGTGGGTAGAGGGTGCCGAGCAGAATCATCGAGGCCGCCACCACCAGCACCAGGTTATTGGCCAGCAGCAGGGTTTCCCGCGACCACAGGGCAAAGCCCACCTGGCTCTTGACCACGGGTGCGCGCAGGGCGAACAGGGTCAGCGAACCGCCGACCACGAACAACAGGAAGATCAGGATGAACACGCCGCGCGACGGGTCGGAGGCAAAGGCGTGCACCGAGGTCAGCACCCCGGAGCGGACCAGGAAGGTGCCCAACAGGCTCAGGGAGAAGGCGGCGATGGCCAGCAGCACGGTCCAGCTCTTGAACACCCCGCGCTTCTCGGTGACCGCCAGCGAGTGGATCAGCGCCGTGCCCACCAGCCAGGGCATGAACGAGGCGTTCTCGACCGGGTCCCAGAACCACCAGCCGCCCCAGCCCAGTTCGTAGTAGGCCCACCACGAGCCGAGGGTGATGCCGATGCCGAGGAAGGCCCAGGCGACGATGGTCCAGGGCCGCGACCAACGTGCCCAGGCGGCGTCCAGCCGCCCGCCGAGCAAGGCGGCGATGGCGAAGGCGAAGGCCACCGAGAAGCCCACGTAGCCCATGTACAGCATCGGCGGGTGGACGATCAGGCCGAAGTCCTGCAGCAGCGGGTTGAGGTCGCGGCCGTTCATTGGCATCTGCGGCAGCAGGCGCTCGAAGGGGTTGGAGGTGATGATCAGGAACGACAAGAAGCCCACGCTGATCATGCCCATCACGGCCAGCACTCGCGCCAGCATCACCTGCGGCAACTGACGCGAGAACACCGAGACAGCGAAGGTCCAGGCCCCGAGAATCAGGGCCCAGAGCAGCAGCGAGCCTTCGTGCGCGCCCCACACGGCGCTGAACTTGTAGTACCAGGGCAGCGCGGTGTTGGAGTTGTTGGCGACGTAGGCGACCGAGAAGTTGTCGGTCATGAAGGCGTGGGTCAGGCAGGCGAAAGCGAACGCCAGGAAGGCGAACTGCCCCCAGGCGGCCGGGCGGGCCAGGCTCATCCACAGGCGGTCGCCGCGCCAGGCGCCGAGCAGCGGCAGGGTGGCCTGGACGATGGCGAAGCAGATCGCCAGGATCATCGCCAACTGGCCCAGTTCCGGAATCATCAGCGTCGCGTTCATGGCTTGGCCTCGTAGTTGGCGGCCTTGCCGCTCTCCTGCAACGCCTTGGTCACTTCAGGCGGCATGTACTTCTCGTCGTGCTTGGCCAGCACTTCGTCGGCCACCACCACGCCCTCGGCGTTGAGCTTGCCCAGGGCGACGATGCCCTGCCCTTCACGGAACAGGTCGGGGAGGATGCCGCGGTAGGTGATGGGTACCGACTTGCTGAAGTCGGTGACCACGAAGCGCACGTCCAGCGAGTCGGGCGAGCGCTGTACCGAGCCCTTCTCGACCATGCCGCCGGCGCGGATGCGGGTGTCCAGCGGCGCTTCGCCGTTGGCGATCTGGGTGGGGGTGTAGAACAGGTTGATGTTCTGTTGCAGAGCGCTCAGGGCAAAGCCCACGGCGACGCCGACCCCGACCAGCAGGCCAAGGATGAGCAACAGGCGTTTCTTGCGCTGCGGATTCACTGGTTGTTCTCCCGGCGCAGGCGACGCGCCTCTTCTTGCAGGTAGCGACGGCGCGCGGCCAGCGGCAGGGCGACATTGAGCGCCAGCACCGCCAGGCAGATGCCGTAGGCCGACCACACGTACAGGCCATGGTGGCCCATGGCGAGGAAATCACTGAAGGAGGCGAAACTCATCGCACGGTCTCCCGGCCCAGGCTGCTCAGCACTTCTTCGCGCACCCAGCTGGCACGCGCCTCGCGCTTGAGCACTTCAAGGCGCATGCGCAGCAGCAGCACGGCACCGAAGAAACAGTAGAAACCCAGCACCGTCAGCAGCAAGGGCAGCCACATCTCGGCGGGCATGGCAGGCTTTTCGGTGAGGGTGAAGGTCGCGCCCTGGTGCAGGGTATTCCACCACTCCACCGAGTACTTGATGATCGGGATGTTCACCACGCCGACGATAGCCAGCACTGCGCAGGCCTTGGCGGCGCTGTCGCGGTTACTGATGGCCTGGCCCAGGGCAATGATGCCGAAATACAGGAACAGCAGGATCAGCATCGAGGTCAGGCGCGCATCCCACACCCACCAGCTGCCCCAGGTCGGCTTGCCCCAGATGGCCCCGGTGACCAGCGCCACGGCGGTCATCCAGGCGCCGATGGGCGCGGCGCATTGCAGGGCGACGTCGGCCAGCTTCATCTTCCACACCAGCCCCACCACCCCGGCCACCGCCAGCAGCACGTAGCACGACTGCGCCAGCATGGCCGCCGGCACGTGGATATAGATGATGCGGAAGCTGTTGCCCTGCTGGTAGTCCTGGGGCGCGAAGGCCAGGCCCCAGGTGAAGCCGACCAGCAACAGCAGCGCAGCGGCAAGGGCCAGCCAGGGCAGCATGCGGCCGCTGATGGCATAGAACCATTTGGGGGAACCCAGTTTGTGGAACCACGTCCAGCTTATTTTCATCAGGGTACATCTCAGGGTATTGGCCGGGCTTGGGCGCCCAGGACTCGTTATTCGCCGACGCTGATCTTGAGGCCAGCCGCTATCGCAAAGGGTGCCAGGGTCACGGCCAGGGCCGTCAGGCTGGCCAGCCACAGCAAGTGGCCGGTCGCGGGCATATTCTGCAACGCGGCCTGCAACGCGCCACTGCCCAGGATCAATACAGGGATATACAACGGCAGAATTAGCAACGCCAGCAACAAACCGCCGCGCTTGAGCCCCACCGTCAACGCTGCCCCCACTGCCCCCAGCAGGCTCAGCACCGGGGTGCCCAGCAGCAGCGAGCCGAGCAGCACCGGCAAGCAACTGGCTGGCAAACCCAGCATCAAAGCGAGCAGCGGCGCCAACAATACCAGCGCAAGCCCGGAAAAAGTCCAGTGCGCCAGCACCTTGGCCAGCACCAGCAACGCCAGCGGATGCGGTGACAGCACCCATTGTTCGAGCGAACCGTCCTCGAAATCGCTACGAAACAGGCCGTCCAGCGACAGCAAGACCGCCAGCAGCGCCGCCACCCACACCAGGCCAGGGGACAAGGTTTGCAACAATTGCGTTTCAGGGCCAACCGCCAGCGGGAACATCGCCACCACGATGGCAAAGAACACCAAGGGGTTGGCCAACTCTGCGGGACGACGGAACAGCAAGCGCGCTTCGCGGCGCAGCAACAGGATGAATACGCTCATGCGGCCCACTGCCCCAGGTTCAGTTCGCGGTAGCCCGAGGGACGTCGTTCGAGCGGGTGGTGGGTGGTCAGCACCACCGTGCCGCCTTGCTCGCAGTGCGCCGCCAGGTGCGCCTCGAGCTGGGCCACCCCTTGCTTGTCGAGGGCGGTGAAGGGCTCGTCGAGAATCCACAAGGGCGGGCTGGCCAGGTGCAAGCGGGCCAAGGCCACGCGGCGTTGCTGGCCGGCCGAGAGGGTATGGCACGGCACATCTTCGAAACCGCGCAGGCCCACCGCCTCCAGCGCCTGCCAGATGGCCTGGCGTTCGGCCGGTTGGTGCAGCGCGCAGAGCCAGGCGAGGTTTTCCTCGGCGCTGAGCAGGTCCTTGATGCCCGCAGCGTGGCCGATCCACAGCAGGATACTGGCCAGGGCATGGCGTTGCTCGCTCAACGGCTGGCCGCCGAGCAGGATCTGCCCGGCGGTGGGCTGCATCAACCCGGCCAACAAGCGCAACAGGCTGGTCTTGCCGCTGCCGTTGGGGCCGCTGACCTGCAGCATGTCGCCGGGGCGCAGCTCGAAGTCCAGGTACTCGAAGAGCAGGCGCCAGTCGCGCTCGCAGGCCAGGCCCACGGCTTGGAGGTGAAGGGTCACGGTTTCGCCTTATGCTGTTGTATCGCTGTAGGTCGGTGTTGCCTGCTGGCGGGTGAACCCGACCTAGAGCCGTTGTCTCAAGTCACTCCATGCCCTGCCGTTATACTGGCAATGGCAGGCGGCCCGCATTATTACACGCACTGACCCGCTGCCAAGAGGGCTGGACCGACAGGTTGTATACAATCATGACCGAAATCAATAGTCTCCCTGCACAAAGCACCCTCGCACCGCACATTGCCAAGGCAGCGATGACCGGCGAACTGCTGCGCCTGCTGCAACCCCAGCCAAACCTGTTGCCCGCAGGCTCCACCGCCCAGGCCGAGGTATTGAGCCTGCGCCAGGTGGGCCAGGACTTCCAGATGCTGCTGCGCCTGACCCTGCCCAATGGCAACCGGGCCCAGGTGCAGACCACCGCCCCGCAACCCCTGCCCCAGGGCAGCCAGGTCACGGTCAGCCAGCCCGAGAGCAACCGCCTGGCGGTGCTGCTACAGCAAGCCAGCGCCAGCAACATTGCCACCCTCACCCAGCTCGACACCAGCAAGATTCCTCTCGGCACCCTGTTGCAGGGCAAGGTGCTGACCAGCCAGGCGCTGCCCAGCGATCCTGGGCAAGCGACGGTGTTCCGTTCGCTGGTCAACCTGCTCAACAGCAGCCAGGCCGGGGCCACCTTGGCCATCGACAGCCCGCGCCCGCTGGCGGTCGGCAGCCTGCTCAGCGCCTTGGTGCAGAGTGACCAGTCGTTGCGCTTCGTGCCTTTGAGCGGGCGCCAGGACCAACTGACCATCGCCCAGCAACTGCCGGCCCAGCAAAGTCGCCAGGCCTCGCTGCCCGGCCTGCTCACGGCCTTGCAGCAAATCAACAACACCTCCGGCGCCGGCGCTGAACTGCGCGGCCTCGCCGAGCGCCTGCTGGCCAGCCTGCCAGATGCTCGTCAATTGTCCGACCCCAAGGCCGTGGCCCAGGCCCTGAACAACAGCGGTGCGTTTCTCGAAGCGAAACTGCTCGGCGGGCTGGGCGCCACCCTGGCACCGGACCTCAAGGCTCAACTGGTGCGACTGGTGGCCCAGGCCCAGGCCGCCACGCCCAACGCCGCCTTCAACCCGGTCAGCCTGCCTGCTACCGTGGCCCAGGCCCTTCCAGGCATGGTGCGCGGCGCGCTGGGCATGCTCGACCGGGTCAGCCCGCGCCCGCAACCCGGCATGTTCCCCCTGCCCTCGCGACAGCTGCAAAGCCTGGAAGACAAAGGCGACCTGCAACAGTTGCTGCGCCTGGCCGCTGCCGCTATCTCTCGCCTGCAGAGCCATCAACTGGCCAGCCTGCAACAGACCGGTACCACCGAGAGCGGCAACCTGCAGACTACCTGGCAAACCGAGATCCCCATTCGCCACGGCCAGGACTTCATCCCGTTGCAGGTCAAGCTGCAACGCGAGGATACCCCCGAGCAGCAGGCCGACGCGCAACGTGAACAGCGCAACCCGCTGGAGTCGCTGTGGCGTATCGAGCTGGCCTTCGACCTGGCGCCGCTGGGCCCATTGCAAGTGCAAGCGCAATTGAGCCAGGGGCGCTTGTCCGGGCAACTGTGGGCCGAACACCCGGCCACCGCAAAATTGATCGACAGCCAACTGGCCAACCTGCGCGAACGCCTGCTGGCCCGGGGCCTGGATGTCGGCGAGCTGGAATGCCACCCAGGCACCCCGCCGCAAGGCCCGCGTACCCGTCTGGAACAACGCTGGGTGGATGAAACCGCATGACTGCCAAACAACCCCGCCAGGCCATCGCCCTGACCTACGATGGCCAGCAGGCCCCGACCCTCAGCGCCAAGGGCGATGACGAACTGGCCGAGGCCATCCTGGCCCTGGCCCGCGAGCACGAGGTGCCGATCTACGAGAACGCCGAACTGGTACGCCTGCTGGCGCGCCTTGAGCTGGGCGAGCAGATTCCCGAGGCGCTGTACCTGACCATCGCCGAGATCATCGCCTTCGCCTGGCAACTGCGTGGCAAGGTGCCGGTAGGCTTCGACGACGCCCCGCCCACCGAGCGCGACATCACCCCCGACATGCCACGTCTGCCCGGTAGATAACCCACTACCACGGTTGCGCCCGGCATCTGGTTCACCTTCGCGGTTTTTCCCATCGCAGAGGTGACACCATGGCAATTCCCTACCTGAGCCCGGCAGCGGTCGGCTTCGCCCGCCACCATCTGGCCGATTTTCCGCGCCCGGACCAAGCCGCCCGAGACACCTTGGCCCACTGGCTGCCCAGCCAGGGCGTCGATCTCGCCCCTGAGCAGATCGACGCCGTCACCCTGCATTACCAGGAAGGCAGCGACTATGGCTGGACGGGTATCGTCGCCTAGCGCCAGAGCATCACCCAGGCGCTACTGGGCAACTGGCAGGCCGAGCGCAACCTGGAAGCAGTCCCGCACTTGCTCGGCCCAGACCAACCGCAAGGCAGCGACCGACAGATACGCATCATTGACGCCCTGCGGCCGCCGTCCGAACCCGGCGCCCAGAACCACTACGTGCTCAGTGGCTTCTTCCGTCGCACCGAGCCACAACGCTATGACCACGAAACCTTCGTCAACCTGCCGGTAGCAACGCTCGAAGCCTTCACCTGGCAGCAGGACTTCGCCAATGCCTACAAGGCCACCCTGGACACCTACTGGAACGATCACTTCGACGCCTACCGCCAATGCCTGAAGCTCAACTTCATCGCCGCGTGCAACAAGCAGGCGGCCGAGGGTAGCCTGACCCGCGAGGCGGTGACGCTCGCCTGGCAAGTGGCGGGCCTGCAAACGCCACCGGCTCCCCTCCAGGCCCGTGCCTTGAACGTCTATGGCTACCCGGCCACCGACCTGCTGTGCTTCAGGCGCAAGGACAGCCTGCTGCTGTTGCTGTACATACCCGGCAACGCCTCGCCCCTGCACGCGTTCGACAGCGAGGCGGCGATGCAGGACTGGTTCGCCGAGCAGTGCCGCGACCCGGCCAGGCGCGCAGCGCTCGAGGCTCACTTCAACGCCGCCGACACCCCCGACGGCTTGAGCTTCAGCGGCCTGGGCACTGCGCTCAATGGCCTGGCGGCATACCCCGAGCCCTATCGCCTCGACAGCGACCGCCCAGGGTTCACCACCGACGGCATATGGACGCCGCGCGAGTACGTCAATTACAAGATGAAGACCTACAGCCCGCCGCTAACCGGCGAATTGTTCGAAGCCCTTGCCGACCGTTATCGCACGCGCAGCTACCACGATGCGGACTTCCTTATCGAAAGCGACAGTGCAGTAACCAAGGCCCGCTGGGCAGGCTACCTCAGCGCCGCCATGACCTACCTCGCGCCGTTGGCGCTGGCGGTTCCGGCACTGTGGCCGCTGTTCGCCGCTGGCGGCATCGCCCAGTTCGGCCTGGGCCTGGACAGGGCAATCAACGGCAAGTCGATGCAGGAGCAAGCCGAAGGCGTGAAGGCCTCGGCGTTCGGCCTGCTCAATGCCTTGCCGGTAGTACAGGACCTGGCCCAGGAAAAGCCGCTGCTGTTCCGCTTCTGGCAAGACCGCTTCGTCGCCCCAGGGCACATCAATGACCAGCTTGGCTACTCGCTCGGCCCGATCACCCCACCGCACTGGCCAGACCCACAAGTGCTGGCCTTGTTCGACGAACCGGTGACGCTCGCCGCGTTGCCCGATGCCAACCCCGACATCGCCCGGCTGGTCGAGCGGACACCGCTCTATACCGGCCAGACCGACGAGTTGCGGATAGCGTTCATCGAAGGCTTCCAGGAAACGGCCTGCTATGACTTGGTAGAGGATGCGTTCATGCGCATGGAAGACCTGAACGAAATTTCGCCGCAGTACTACTGCGCTACGCCCGGTGCAGACAGCCTCATCCCAGTGCCCAGCGATCGGGTCGTGACCGATGCCACCCGCATGAGCAGCCTGCGCGCCATGGGCATCGATCTGAAACTGCCCTTCGACCTGCAACTGCCCGACAAGCAAACCCTCGACCCCATCCCTTCCCAGGTCATGAGTTTCTGGGTCGGCGACAAAGTAATCAGGGATGACATATTGCGCAACATCGCCCAGAACAGCAGCCGCTTGGAGCAGTCCACCTTTGCCTATCGCTTGTACCTGTCGAGGGCAACGCCCGCCGCCTTCGAGGAAAACCTGCGGCTGCTGGGCCAGCACGCCCCCAACCTTGAGGTGCTGGCGCTAGAAGAACAGCCCTTCTACCTCGCGTTCACGCAAAGCCGTTACTTCGATCAATTCACGGCTGCCATGAGCGGCCCTGGCAGCAACTTCGCCAGTGCCACGGACATCCTGCGTTACCAGGCAATTCTACATGAAGGTGGGCTGTACATGGACATCGATGACGCCGTGCTCGTGGCCGGTGAGCCGATCACTGCATCGCAACTGAGCAAATCGCTGGACCAGCTGGACCTGCGCGCCGCTGCGGACGGTTTGCTGCTCAACCCCCCGATGTCCAATGCGAGCATGCACATGGACTGCCTCTACAACAACAGCCTGATCGGCAGCCACGCGGGCAACCCCGTGCTGGAGGCAGTTTCCGAGGAAATCCATCGCCGCTTGCTCGAGGCGCCGGACTTCTACACGCAACCTCGGCCCTTGCTCGAGGAAGACCCGGTGGCTTTCGGTGAATACGCGCTCAAGCTGCGCGACCTCACCGGCCCAGGCGTGCTGAGCCATGTGGTGGATCAGCGGCTGCCGGAGCTTGCGGCCTTGCGCCAGGTATTCAATGCCATGAGCATGGGCACGCGACAGCTCTTCAGCGTGGTGGACCTGGCCCGTTTCAGGCAGGCATTGGACCAGTACCTGCCGCTGGACCAGGCAGTTGCAGTGGGGGGGTTGAAGTCCTGGGCGCGCGCCTGATAGCAAAGTACCTGGCGTCTGTTCGAAATCGCTGGCCAACAAGAAAACCGGGGCATATGCCCCGGTTTTCATTGAGTGCGGTGCAGCTTGCTCATCAGCTCCGCCTCGGCCTGGGTCAGGCCGCAGCTTTGCGTCAGTTCCTCGACACTGGCGCCCATGCCCACCAGCTTGGCCGCCTGCACGAAGGTGACACTGTTGGGGTCGCGCTGCTCCAGTTGCAGGAGCTTTTCGGGCAACGGCGCCACCGCCGCACGCAGCTCGTGGATAGCCTCACCCATGCGCACGCTACCGTTCTGGTAGTCATCCAGGCGCTTGGCCAGGTCCTTGATGCGCTGGTCACGCAGGGCATCACCCACCGCCTGCTGGGCGGCCACCTCGCGCTGGCGCTTGCTGTAGTTGAGGAAGAACCACAGGCTCAGCGCCCACAGCAGCGCCAGGAAGATGACAGCAACCTCGAAGATCAACTCAGATGTTCTCCAGCTCGGACCACTCTTCCTCGGTCATCATCTTGTCCAGTTCGACCAGGATCAGCAGCTCGCCATTCTTGTTGCACACGCCCTGGATGAACTTGGCCGACTCTTCGTTGCCCACGTTCGGCGCGGTCTCGATTTCAGACTGACGCAAGTACACCACTTCGGCAACGCTGTCGACCAGGATCCCGACCACCTGCTTGTCCGCCTCGATGATCACGATACGGGTGTTGTCGGTGACTTCGGTAGGCACCAGGCCGAAGCGCTGGCGGGTGTCGATCACCGTCACCACGTTGCCGCGCAGGTTGATGATGCCCAGCACGTAGCTCGGCGCGCCCGGCACCGGTGCGATCTCGGTGTAGCGCAGCACTTCCTGCACCTGCATCACATTGATGCCATAGGACTCGTTGTCCAGCTTGAAGGTAACCCACTGCAGGATCGGATCTTCGGAACCTTGTGCAGACGACTTTTTCATTCCCCTAGCCCTCTAAACCCGCCGTTGGCGGTGTGTGCGGTATGGCCGCGGCAGTAGCGGCGTTGTGTTATGTGTGTTTGGTGTTCAGTTGCTTGACCGCACCACTGGCGATCAGCTCGGCCAACTCGGCAACATCGAGCAAGGCGCACATGTGCTCGATCACCGTACCGGCCAGCCACGGGCGCTGGCCGCGGTGGCTGCGCCACTTGATCTCGGACGGGTCCAGGCGCAGCGAACGGCTGACCTGGTGCACCGCCAGCCCCCACTCGTAGCCCTGCACGGAAATCACGTACTGCAGGCCCTGGCGCAAATCGTCGCGGTAGCGGTCGGGCATCACCCAACGCGCGGTGTCCAATACTTTCAGGTTGCCAGCCTGGCAGGTGAGGATGCCAAGGAACCAGTCCGGCTGGCCGAACAGTGGTGTCAGCTCCTGGCCCGCCAGGCTGTAGATCGAGCCCAGGCACACCAGCGGCACGGCCAGGGTCAGGCCGGCGACGTCGAACAGCAGGCACTCGAAGGGTTCTGCGGCCCAGGCGGGGCGACCGTCGCCGGTGGCCGGTGGCACGGGCAGGTTTGGCGCGGGCAGATGCACTTCGACCAGCGGCGCCACCGGCTCGATGGTTTGGGTCTCGGTCAGGACCGGGATAGCCGCCTCGGCCACCACCTGGTCCTCCACCACACTGAGCACCGGCTCCACCGGGGCCAGCACCGTCGGCAATACCTTGGCGACCGGCTCGGCAAAAGGCCTTGGCGCCACCGGCGGCGCGGCATGGCGCTGGGCATCGCGGGCCTGCTCTTCGCGCACGGCAGCGGCGAATTCGTCGACCGGCGCCTGAACCGGCGGCGCCAGCGCTTCAGGCTCGGGCAAGTCGAGGGTTTCGGTGGCCTCCTGAAGCAGGCCGTCCAGGTAGGTCTGCAAGGCCAATTGCGGTTTGCTGGTGATCCGGGCTTGGTTCATCAGGCCACCTGCAACGCGTTGCGGTAGGTCAACAGGTGCTTGAGCAGCGCCCGGTAGGCGGTCACGCCACGGCTCTTGCCGTCGAACTGCGAAGGCGTGACGCCATTGCGGCTGGCATCGCGCAGGCGCGTGTCGACCGGAATGTAGCCCTGCCAGACCTGCTCGCCATAGGTGTCGCGCAGCACCTTGAGGGTGCCGAGCGAGGCCTGGGTGCGGCGGTCGAACAGGGTCGGGATGATCTGGTAGGGCAACGCCTGCTTGCGCGAGCGGTTGACCATCGCCAGGGTACCGACCATGCGCTCCAGGCCCTTCACCGCGAGAAACTCGGTCTGCACCGGGATCACCAACTGCTGGCTGGCGGCCAGGGCGTTGACCATCAGCACACCGAGCAATGGCGGGCTGTCGATCAAGGCGAAGTCGAAATCCTGCCAAAGCTGCGCCAGACTCTTGGCGATCACCAGGCCCAAGCCACCCTGCCCCGGCGACTGGCGCTCGAGCACCGCCAACGCGGTGCTCGACGGCAGCAGCGAAATACGCTCATGGCTGGTCGGCAGCAACAACTGTCCCGGCAAGCCCTCGGGCACCGCACCCTTGTGCAGAAACAGGTCGTAGCAGCTGTGTTCCAGGGCATCGGGGTTATGCCCGAAATAGCTGGTCATCGAGCCGTGCGGGTCGAGGTCGACGACGACCACGCGCTTGCCCGCCTCAGCCAGCAGACCGGCCAAAGCGATGGTGGTGGTGGTCTTGCCTACGCCACCTTTTTGATTGGCTACTGCCCAGACTCTCATCGTGCGTTGCTTCCTCCCGGTATGGTCAAGTGCCCTGCCGGGAACGGTTCTATAGGTTCGGTGACGGAGAATTGACGGGATTGCGCCCGACCGCCGTGGCTGACGATGGCGGTGCACTTTGTGTGCCAGCCCGTCGCAACGCAGCGTCCGGTGTCGCGTTGGCACTGCCCGAGCCGGTCAGGCTGCGGCGCACCTCCAGGTTACGGGAAATCACCAGCACCACCCGGCGGTTACGCGAACGGCCGTCGGCGGTGTCGTTGCTGGCCACCGGCTGGTACTCGCCATAACCCACCGAGGCCATGCGCCCCGGGCTCACGCCTTCCATGGCCAGCAGACGCACGATGCTCGCCGCACGCGCCGAGGACAGCTCCCAGTTGGTCGGGTACTGGGCCGTGCGAATCGGCAGGTTGTCAGTGAAACCTTCGACATGCACCGGGTTGGCGAACGGCCTGAGAATCTTCGCCACCTTCTCGACGATATCGAAGGCGATATCGCTGGGCATGGCATCACCGCTGCCGAACAGCAGCGCCGAGTTGAGTTCGATCTCGACCCACAGCTCGTTGCCGCGCACGGTCATCTGGTTGGAGCTGATCAGGTCGCCGAAGGCTTCGCGCACATCCTCGGTGATGGTCTTGAGCGGGTCGGCACTGTTCTGCGCCAGGGCCGCGTCGGTCTGCTCGCTGTCCTTGACCAGCGGCTCGGCCGGTTTGACCGTGACCGGGCGCTCGTCACCGATGGGAATCGGC
>NZ_JBNNVR010000037.1:0-44498 GCF_050280645.1 Pseudomonas sp. NPDC089554 | reverse complement strand
TGCAGCTGGACAAGAAGGTCGACAACCTGCCGACCGACTCCACTGCCTCGATCATGCCGCCCCAGCTCGGGGCCAGGAGAATCAGCGACATCACCATGCCCAGCGACTGCGCCCAGTCGGGCAGGGCGGTGTAGTGCAAATGGTGCGGGCCTGCCCAGATGTACAGGGTGATCAGCGCCCAGAAGTGCACGATCGACAGCCGATACGAATACACCGGGCGCTCGGCCTGCTTGGGCACGTAGTAGTACATCATCCCCAGGAAGCCTGCGGTGAGGAAGAAGCCCACCGCGTTGTGGCCGTACCACCACTGCACCATGGCGTCGGTGGCACCGGCATACACCGAATAGGACTTGGTCAGGCTGACCGGCATTTCCAGGTTGTTGACGATATGCAGGATCGCCACGGTGAGGATGAACGCGCCGAAGAACCAGTTGCCCACGTAGATGTGCTTGGTGTTGCGCTTCATCAAGGTGCCGAAGAACACCACGGCGTAGGCCACCCAGACGATGGTGATAAGGATGTCGATCGGCCATTCCAGCTCGGCGTATTCCTTGGAGCTGGTGTAGCCCAGCGGCAGGCTGATGGCCGCCAGGAGGATCACCAGTTGCCAACCCCAGAAAGTGAACGCGGCCAGGCGTGGCGCGAAGAGGGTGGTCTGGCAGGTGCGCTGCACCGAATAATAGGAGGTGGCGAACAAGGCGCAGCCGCCGAACGCGAAGATCACCGCATTGGTATGCAGTGGACGCAGGCGGCCGAAGCTGGTCCAGGGTAGGTCGAAGTTCAGTGATGGCCAGACGAGTTGTGCGGCGATGAATACGCCGAGCCCCATCCCGACGATTCCCCACACCACCGTCATGATGGCGAATTGGCGGACCACCTGGTAGTTGTAGGCGGTACTGCTGGTTGTGTTCATGTATGGGTTCCCATCCACGGTTATAGGCAGGCTAAACAGCGAGGCAAGCATGAGTAATGGGCAAGTGGCCGGTATTGACGGGGATCAATGGGCGCAGGTGGGAAATATCCCAGGCTTGCGCGTCGATCCCCCGCGAACCGAGGGGGAGCAGGGCTATCGCGGTGCCCTGATCCTGGCCCACGGCGCCGGCGCGCCGATGGACAGCGCGTTCATGGACGACATCGCGCAAAGGCTGGCAGGCCTTGGGGTAGGGGTGATCCGCTTCGAATTTCCCTACATGGCCGAGCGGCGTCTAAACGGCGGCAAGCGCCCGCCCAACCCGCAGAAGGTGCTGCTCGAGTGCTGGCGCGAGGTGTACCTGCAGGTGCGACCTTTGGTCGCGGGAACCCTGGCCATTGGCGGTAAGTCCATGGGCGGGCGTATGGCCAGCTTGCTGGCCGATGAACTGGGGGCCGATGCCCTGGTGTGCCTGGGGTATCCGTTCTATGCCGTGGGCAAACCGGAAAAACCTCGGGTCGAGCATTTGGCGGGGTTGCGTACGCGCACGCTGATCGTGCAAGGCGAGCGCGATGCCCTGGGCAATCGCGAGGCGGTGGCGGGGTATGCACTGTCGCCAGCGATCGAGCTGTGCTGGCTGGTGGCAGGGGACCATGACCTCAAGCCGCTGAAGGCTTCAGGGTTCAGTCATGCGCAGCATCTACAGGCGGCGGCGCAGCGGGTGGCGGGGTTTCTGTAGAACGATTACCGGCCTCTTCGCAAAGAGGCCGGTAGCGTCAACCGATCAGTCGACGTACTCGCACAGGTAGGCGGTATCGACCTTCACTTGCAGCTGGAACTTGCTGTCGGCCGGTACATTGAACTGGCTGCCCGCCGCGAAGGTTTCCCAGCTGTCGCTGCCTGGCAGCTTCACGGTCAGGGCGCCCGCGACCACGTGCATGATCTCGCGCTTGGCGGTGCCGAACTCGTATTCGCCTGGGGCCATCACGCCGACGGTGGCCGGGCCATTCTCGCCGCTGAAGCCGATCGACTTGACGGTGCCATCGAAGTATTCGTTGACCTTGAACATGGGGCGACTCCTGAACGGGCTGAAAAAAGGCTGGCCAGTATGCCCAAGGCCCCCGCCTTCGTCATCTGCTTTCAGGCGCTGCCCGCCGGCAGGCTCGACGGTAGCAATCGCGCGGTATTGCGGGCATCGATCAGGGCCCGGTGCTGCTGCCCGGTGAACTGTAACCCGGCCAGTTGCAGGGCGCTGTTCAGCCCGGCCGGACGTTGCAGGTGGCGGGCCTTGGCGAAGCGCTGCTTGAGGTTGATGTGCGGCAGCGTCTCCAGCAGGCTGCGCACCTTGTAGTGCTGCCACTCCTGGAGCAATTGCCTGCGGTCGTAGTCGCCCCAGCTGATCCAGGCCTGCAACTGCTCGCGGTGCTGGCCCAGCCATGGCTCGAATTGCGCCCAGACCTCGGTAAAGGTTGCGGCGCTGTCGACATCGTCCTGGTCGATATGCGTGAGTTCGCGGCAGAACGGCGTCAGTTGTGGCCGCCGCCTTGGCCGCACGAAACGCTGGAAGTGGTCTACCTCGTGGCCCTCGCGGGTCACCAGGCTTGCGCCGATTTCAATGATTTCCATTTCCGTGACAGGCCAGCCGCCTTCATCGGTCGTGGCTTCCAGGTCGATCACCAGCCAATGGCCCATACCAGGCTCCCTTGCAAGACACAGTCACGACAAAGGTAGAGGTTAGCGAATACCTGGCCTGGCGACACCCCCTGGCATTTTGCCTTTATTTTGGCATAACCGGCGGTTGTGCCCTGGCGGGAAAACGCCTAGCTTAGGGTGTTCCAGGTCCGTCCCACCCCGTGACGAGTGTTTGTCTTGACTCCACTGCCCGGCCTCAAGGCCTTTTTCTCCCCGATGCTGCTCGCCGCACTGTGGCTGGCTTCCCCCACCCAGGCCGCTGCGGTGCAGGAAGTCAGGATCGGTGCCGCACATTTTCCGCCCTACACCGTGCGCCCCGAGCAAGGCGCCGACAGCGGCCTGCTGCCACAACTGGCCGAGGCGCTGAACCGCGTGCAGGGCGAGTACCGTTTCGTGCTGGTGCCCACCTCGATTCCTAGGCGTTTCGGCGACTTCCAGCAAGGGCGCACCGACATGGCGATCTTCGAGAACCCGCAGTGGGGCTGGCAGCAGATTCCCCACGTGGCGGTGGACATGGGGCTGGAGGACGCCGAGGTGTTCGTCGCCCACCAGCAGCCGGGGCGTGACCAGCGCTATTTCGACGAGCTGCGCGGCAAGCGCCTGGCGCTGTTCAACGGTTACCACTACGCGTTCGCCAACTTCAATGCCGACCCCCGCTACCTGGCCGAAACCTACCGCGCCACGCTGACCTACTCCCATGACAGCAACCTGTTCATGGTCCAGCGCGGCCGCGCCGACATCGCCCTGGTAACGCGTTCGTACTTGAGCGATTTCCTCCAGCGCAACCCGCAGAGCTCCTCGTTGCTGATGGCCTCCGAGCGTGTCGACCAGGTCTACCACCACTACGCGTTGTTGCGTCCCAACGCGCCGATCAGCGGCCAGGCCTTCGCCACGCTGATGCGCAAGTTGCACGACAACGGCGAGCTGCTGCGGATCTTCCAGCCTTACCAGATCACGGTAGATCCACCCGGCGATGACTAAATTCCCAGGGGCCGGCGACGTTTTTCGAAGTGAGCCATTCCTTCAAATTTCGTGAGCCAAGACCATGCCGTTCGACGTCGCTTCACCGCCCAAGGCCCTGCCACGCTGGCCTAACCTCAGCGCCGACGAGGGCGACCGCCGGCTGACCCTGAGCCTGGATGGCCGCCTGCTGATCCAGGTACTCCTGGTGCCGGCGCAGCCGCTTGAAGTGCACCTGGAGCAACTGTGCCCCGAACGCGGCCCGCAAGGCCTGTGGGCGGCGTGCTACTGGTTGCTGTCCCGCGACCCGGCGCTACAGCGCCTGGCCTGGCACCTGCCGCAAGCGCTGGCGCCCAGCCTTGCCAGCGGCTTGTTGCTGGCCGGCGAGCAGCCCGGCGTATACCTGTGCGAGCGCACCTTGTTCTGGCAACTGCCGCAACCCTGGCTGGGCCAGTCGCCCAGCGGCGCCTACCCGCAGCAGATGCAGATCAGCAACGGCAAGCGCCATCCGCGCCGCGCGCCGAAACCGCGGGGCGAGGTCTACCGGCGTTTCGATGCGCGCCTGGGCGCCTGGGTGTCGTTGCGTACCCTGGAGATCGAGCAGGACCTGGCGCGTTTCAACCGTTGGCAGAACAACCCACGGGTATCGCAGTTCTGGCAGGAGGATGGCAGCCTGGAAAAGCACCGTGAGTACCTGAGTACGCTGGAGGCCGACCCGCACACCCTGACCTTGATCGGCTGCTTCGACGATGAGCCGTTCGCCTACTTCGAGGCCTACTGGGCCAAGGAGGATCGCATCGCGCCGTTCTATCCGGCCGATGACTACGACCGTGGCATTCACATGCTGGTGGGGGAGGAGGGGCATCGCGGCGCGCACAAGGTGGCCAGCTGGCTATCGGCGCTGGTGCACTACCTGTTTCTCGACGACCCGCGCACCCAGCGCGTGGTGGCCGAGCCGCGTGCCGACAACGGCAAGATGATTGGCTACATGCAGGACCAGTGTTTCCACTGCGAGAAGGAATTCGATTTCCCGCACAAGCGCGCGGCATTGATGATTCTGGGGCGGGAGCGGTTCTTCGACCGCTGCAAGCTGGTCTGATACGGCGGCAGCCTTCTGGCTGCGGTGCCTTTGCAGGAGCGGCCTTGTGTCGCTCCCACAGGGGGGGCTTCAGGCGTGCTTGCTCGACTTACGGCAATGAACCAACGCATCCCGAATCATGAAATTGACCAAGGTCGGCGACACCCCCAGCTCCTTGGCAATATCCTTCTGCGGCACACCATGCAACCGATACATCTCGAAGGCATAGCGGGTGCGCGGGGGCAGTTCGTTGAGCGCGTCGGCGATGTGCTCAAGGGTGGCGAGGTTGATATGGGTGGCTTCGGGCGAGGCGTTCTGAATCACCACGTTCATGCCTTCCTCTTCACTACCGGAGTACTTCAGCTCCATGGCTTGCTTGCGGTAGTGGTCGATGGCCAGGTTACGGACGATCTGGAACAGATAGCTGAGCTGGGCCTTGAACGACGAGGTGATCTGCGGCGCGGAACTGAGCCGGAAGTAAGCATCCTGCACCACGTCCTCGGCACGCGAACGGCAGCCGGTGATGCGTGCGGCGATCTTCACCAAAATGCTGCGATTGTCGACGAACGCCTGGAGCAAGGGTGAATCGCACTTACTTGTGGATAGTTGTTCCGCCATGGAAATCACCTTGTGTCTGTGAGGAAAGGAGCATTCCAACCTAGGATGCGTCCTGTGCCGTGCGACAAACTATTCAGAATGATAATGATTGTCAAATACGAAAGTGAGTGAGTCTCTATTCGGGTGAGTTCTAAGCCACCTCGGCAGGCGCTTACATGTCGATACGCTTTTTCTTTGAAGCCTTGAGAAATTTCTGTAGGAGGCGGCACCAAGCATGCCGCCCTCCGACCGCCGGAGGTTTCTAATTATTTCCTCCGCCCATCCGTTCCCCTGTGTACATCCGGCCACCGAGCATCGCCCGCCCCTTGCGCGAGGCCAAGCCCCGGCCCGGCTTCACCAGACACTGGCAGGAACACCCCATGACGGACGCCTTCGAACTCCCGCTCACGCTGGTCCAGGCCCTGGCGCAACGCGCCGCAAGCACCCCGGACCAGGTCGCCCTGCGCTTCCTGGCCGACGACCCTCGCGACCAGGCGGTGCTCAGCTACCGCGAGCTGGACCTGCGTGCCCGCACCATCGCCGCCGCCTTGCAGGCGCGCGCCGATTTCGGCGACCGCGCGGTGCTGTTGTTCCCCAGTGGCCCGGACTACGTCGCGGCGTTCTTCGGCTGCCTGTATGCCGGGGTGATCGCCGTGCCGGCCTACCCGCCGGAGTCTTCGCGCCAGCACCACCAGGAGCGCCTGCTGTCGATCATTGACGATGCCGAACCGCGTTTGCTGCTGACAGTAGAAGCGCTTCGTGACAGTTTGCAGGGCCTCGATGCACTGGCCAGCGAGCACGGCCCGCAGTTGCTCGCTGTCGACGGCCTGGCCGCCAGCCTGGCCGAGGCCTGGCGCGCGCCTGCGCTCGAGGGCCAGCATATTGCGTTCCTGCAATACACCTCCGGCTCCACGGCATTGCCCAAGGGCGTGCAGGTCAGCCATGGCAACCTTGTCGCCAATGAACAGCTGATTCGCCAGGGCTTTGGCATCGACCTGAACCCGGATGACGTGATCGTCAGCTGGCTGCCGCTGTACCACGACATGGGCCTGATCGGCGGCCTGCTGCAACCGATCTTCAGCGGCGTGCCCTGCGTGCTGATGTCGCCAAGCTACTTCCTCGCCCGTCCGCTGCGCTGGTTGCAGGCGATCAGCGAATACGGCGGCACCATCAGCGGCGGCCCGGACTTCGCCTACCGGCTGTGCAGCGAACGGGTCAGCGAGGCGGCCCTGGCTGGGCTCGACCTGAGCCGCTGGCGCGTGGCGTATTCCGGTTCCGAGCCGATCCGCCAGGACAGCCTGGCCAGCTTCGCCGAGAAGTTCGCCGCCGCAGGCTTCCAGGCCAGCAGCTTCTTCGCCAGCTACGGCCTGGCCGAGGCCACCTTGTTCGTCAGCGGCAGCCGCCGTGGCCAGGGCATCGGCGCCCTTGAACTGGACGCCGAGGCCTTCGCCGCCAACCGCGCGCAACCCGGCAAGGGCAGCGTACTGATGAGCTGCGGCTACCCACAGCCCGGCCACGCGGTGCGTATCGTCGAGCCGCAGCGCCTGGAGGTGCTGGGCGACAACCGGGTCGGCGAGATTTGGGCCGGTGGCCCGAGCATCGCCCTGGGCTACTGGCGCAACCCCGAGGCCAGCGCCCGCACCTTCGTCGAGCAGGATGGCCAGACCTGGCTGCGCACCGGTGACCTGGGCTTCATGCGCGAGGGCGAGGTGTTCGTCACCGGGCGCCTGAAGGACATGCTTATCGTGCGCGGGCAGAACCTCTACCCGCAGGACCTGGAGAAAACCCTGGAGCGCGAGGTCGACCTGCTGCGCAAGGGCCGGGTGGCGGTGTTCACCGTGGACGACCAGGGCGAGGAAGGCATCGGCGTGGCGGTGGAGATCAGCCGCAACGTGCAAAAGGCCGTGAAGCCGCAGGAGTTGATCAAGACCCTGCGCCAGGTCATCGCCGACGCTTGCCGCCAGGCCCCGGCGGTGGTGCTGTTGCTCAACCCCGGCGCCTTGCCCAAGACCTCCAGCGGCAAGCTGCAACGCTCGGCCTGCCGCCTGCGCATGAACGACGGCAGCCTGGACTGCTACGCACGCTTCCCCGATGCCCAGGCCAAGACCGCCGAGGCTGTCGCCGATGGCTTGCAAGCACGTATCGCGGCGCTCTGGCGCGAGCTGCTCAAGGTCGAGTCGGTGGCCCCGGACGACCACTTCCTGCTGCTGGGTGGCAACTCCATCGCCGCCACCCAGGTGACCGCGCGGCTGTCCGATGAGCTGGGCGTCAGCTTGAGCCTGCGCACATTGTTCGAATCGCCAACGCTTGCCGACTACAGCGCTGCCGTAGCCACTGCCCTGGCCGAAGGCGGCAGCGGCGCGGGCGTCATCACCGGCCTGGAGCGCGGCCACGCACTGCCCCAGTCGCTGGCGCAGAACCGCCTGTGGCTGCTGTGGCAACTGGAGCCGCAGTCGGCGGCCTACAACATTCCTGCTGGCCTGCACCTGCGTGGCGAGCTGGACGAAACCGCGCTCGAGGCCAGCTTCCAGGCCCTGGTGGCACGTCATGAGTTGCTGCGCACGGTGTTCAGCGAAGTCGATGGCCAAGCCATGCAGCAGGTGTTGCCATCCCAGCCCTTCACCCTGCAACGCATCGACGTGGAAGGCCTGGACGTGGCCGAAGTCGGCGCCCGCCGTGAGTACGAGGCGCAAAAACCGTTCGACCTGCGCGAAGGCCCGCTGCTGCGGGTGACCCTGGCGCGCCTGGACGACGAAGAGCATCAGCTGTGGGTGACCCTGCACCATATCGTCGCCGACGGCTGGTCGCTGAACATCCTGCTCGATGAATTCGCGCGCCTCTATGCCGCCCATTGCCAGGGCCAGCAGGCCAACCTGGCGCCGCTGACCCTGGGCTATGCCGACTATGGCGTCTGGCAGCGCCAGTGGCTGGCCGAAGGCGAAGCCACCCGCCAACTCGACTATTGGAAAGCCCAGCTGGGCAATGAACGGCCTGTGCTCGACCTGCACACCGACCAGCCGCGCTCTGCCCAGCACGAAAAACGTGCTGCACGCCTGCACCTGAAGGTGCCGAGCAAGCTGTCCGAGGCCCTGCGCGGCCTTGCCCACGAGCAGCAGGCCAGCCTGTTCATGGTACTGCTGGCCGGCTGGCAAGGCCTGCTGCATCGCTACACAGGCCAGGCCGAGATCCGCGTCGGCGTGCCCAACGCCAACCGCCCGCGCCTGGAAACCCAAGGGCTGGTCGGTTTCTTCATCAACACCCAGGTGCTGCGCGCCGAGCTTCATGGGCGCCTGCCGTTCGACCAACTGCTGGCCCAGGTGCGCAGCGCCACCCTCGGCGCCCAGGCGCACCAGGACCTGCCCTTCGAACAACTGCTCGAAGCGCTGCCCGAGGCCCGCGAGCAGGGCCTGTTCCAAGTCATGTTCAACCACCAGCAGCGCGACTTGTCTGCCCTGCGGCGCCTGCCGGGCCTGCTCGCCGAAGAGCTGCCGTGGCACAGCCGCGAAGCCAAGTTCGACCTGCAACTGCATAGTGAAGAGGACCACCAGGGCCGCCTGAGCCTGGCCTTCGACTACGCCGCCGAGCTGTTCGAGGCAGCAACCGTCAAGCGCCTGGCCAACCACTTGCTGGCACTGCTCGAACAGGTGTGCGCCGCGCCGCAGCTTATGCTGGGTGATGTGCAACTGCTCGACGCCCAAGGCCGTGAGCAGCTGCTGGCCTGGGGCCAGGCCCCTGCACCCGCTGCACCACGGCTGCTGGTCGAGCAACTGAACGAACAGGCCCGCCGCACGCCCGAGCGGACTGCGCTGATGTGGGAAGGCGGCCAGTACGACTACGCCACCCTGCACCAGCAGGCCAACCGACTGGCCCACTACCTGCGTGACAAGGGCGTCGGCCCGGACACCTGCGTGGCCATCGCCGTGGAGCGTTCGCCACAGCTGCTGGTTGGCCTGCTGGCCATTCTCAAGGCCGGTGGCGCCTATGTGCCGCTGGACGTCGACTACCCGGCCGAGCGCCTGGCCTTCATGCTCGCCGATTGCGGCGCCAGCCTGCTGCTCAGCCACAGCACGCTGCTCGAGCGCCTGCCGCAGGTGCCGGGCATCAGCAGCATCGCCCTCGACCAACTGCACCTGGACAGCTGGCCGAGCCAGCCCCCCGGCTTGCACCTCGATGGCGACAACCTGGCCTACGTGATCTACACCTCCGGCTCCACCGGCCAGCCCAAGGGCGTGGGCAACACCCACGCGGCCCTGGCCGAGCGCCTGCAATGGATGCAGGCCAGCTATGCGCTGGAGGCCAGCGATGTGCTGATGCAGAAGGCGCCGATCAGCTTCGACGTGTCGGTGTGGGAGTGCTTCTGGCCGCTGGTCACCGGCTGCCAGCTGGTGCTGGCCGGCCCCGGCGAGCACCGCGACCCCAAGCGTATCGCCGAGCTGGTACAGCAATACCAGGTGACCACGCTGCACTTCGTGCCGCCGCTGTTGCAGGTGTTCGTCGACGAGCCCCTGGCGGCTGGTTGCACCAGCCTGCGCCGCTTGTTCTCTGGCGGCGAGGCGCTGCCGGCCAGCCTGCGTGAGCGCACCTTGCAACTGCTGCCACAGGTTCAACTGCATAACCGCTATGGCCCGACCGAAACCGCCATCAACGTCACCCATTGGCATTGCCGCAGCGAAGACGGCGAGCGCTCGCCGATCGGCCGTCCGCTGGGCAACGTGCTGTGCCGGGTGCTGGATGACGAATTCGAACTGAGCGTGCCTGGCGTACCGGGCGAGCTGTGCCTGGGTGGCGCGGGCCTGGCCCGTGGCTACCTGGGCCGACCAGGGCTGACTGCCGAACGCTTCGTGCCCCAGCCCGATGGCAATGGCCAGCGCCTGTACCGCAGCGGCGACCGCGCACGCTGGCTGGCGCGCGATGAGGCGTTGGAATACCTCGGTCGCCTCGACCAGCAGGTCAAGGTGCGGGGTTTCCGCGTCGAGCCCGAGGAAGTGCAAGCCGCGCTGCTGGCCCAGCCGGGCGTCGAGCAGGCGCTGGTGCTGATTCACAAGGATGCCGTCGGCGCCCAGTTGGTTGGCTACTACAGCGGTGTCGAGCAGACCGACGCGCTGCTGGCAACCCTGGCCGCGCAACTGCCGGCCTACATGGTGCCCGCGCAGTTGATCCACCTGGCGCAGATGCCCCTGGGCCCGAGCGGCAAGGTCGACCGCAAGGCCCTGCCGGCGCCGACCTGGCAACAGCGTGAACACGTCGAGCCGCAGAGCGAACTGCAACGTCAGGTCGCGGCGATCTGGCGCGAGGTGCTGAACCTGCCGCAGGTTGGCTTGAACGATGACTTCTTCGCCCTCGGCGGCCACTCGCTGCTGGCCACCCAGATCGTCTCACGCACCCGCCAGGCCTGCGATGTAGAACTGCCGCTCAAGGCCTTGTTCGAAGCCAGCGAACTGGGCGCCTTCTGCGCTGAGATCGTGCGTCTTCGCGACAGCGGCGAGCGTAACCTGCAAGGCCAGATCGCCCGGGTCGACCGCCGCCAGGCAGTGCCGCTGTCGCACTCCCAGCAGCGTATGTGGGTCCTTTGGCAGATGGAGCCCGGCAGCCCGGCGTATAACGTCGGCGGCATGGCGCGCCTGCAAGGCACGCTGCATGTCGATGCCTTCGAGCGCGCCTTGCAGGCATTGGTAGTACGCCACGAAACCCTGCGCACCACCTTTCCGAGCATCGACGGCGTGCCTTACCAGTGCGTGGCCGACGACAGCCCCGTGCACCTGGCCTGGCACGACTTCAGCCACCACCCCGCCGAAACCCGCCAGCAACGCCTGCAACAGCTGGCCGACGAGCAGGCGCACCAAGCCTTCGACCTGGAGCGCGGCCCGTTGCTGCGTGCTTGCCTGGTCAAGGCCGACGAGCGCGAACACTACTTCGTACTGACCCTGCACCATATCGTCACCGAAGGCTGGGCCATGGACATCTTCGCCCGCGAGCTGGGCGAGCTGTACGAAGCCTTCGTCGATGAGCGCGAGTCGCCGCTGGCGCCGCTGCCGGTGCAGTACCTGGACTACAGCGTATGGCAACGCCAGTGGCTGGAGGGTGGTGAGGGCGCACGCCAGCTGGCCTACTGGAAAGCCCGCCTGGGCGACGAGCACCCGGTGCTGGCCTTGCCCAGCGACCGGCCACGCCCGGCAGTACAGAGCCACCGCGGCGAGCTGTACCGCTTCGACCTCGACCCGGCCCTGGTCAAGCGCGTGCATGCCTTCAACAGCCAGCGCGGCCTGACCCTGTTCATGACCATGACCGCCACCCTGGCCGCCTTGCTGCACCGCTACAGCGGCCAGCGCGACCTGCGTATCGGCGCGCCGGTGGCCAACCGTATCCGCCCGGAAAGCGAAGGGCTGATCGGCGCCTTCCTCAACACCCAGGTGCTGCGCTGCGAGCTGGATGGGCAGATGCGTGGCGCCGAGCTGCTCGAGCAGGTGCGCCAGGCCGCCATCGAAGGCCAGTCGCACCAGGACCTGCCGTTCGACCAGCTGGTCGAGGCCCTGCAACCGCCGCGCTCCAGCGCCTACAACCCGCTGTTCCAGGTGATGTGCAACGTGCAGCGCTGGGCCTTCCAGCAAAGCCGCAGCCTGGCCGGCATGCAGGTGGACTACCTGGTCAACGACGCCAGCGCCACCAAGTTCGACCTGTACCTGGAAGTCACCGACCTCGACGGCCGCCTGGGCTGCTGCCTGACCTACAGCCGCGACCTGTTCGACGAGCCGCGCATCGCGCGCATGGCCGAGCACTGGCAGCAGTTGCTGGTGGGCCTGCTCGACGACCCGCAGCAGCGCCTGTGCGAATTGCCGATGCTCAGCAGCGCCGAGCAGCAGGTGTTGGTCGGCCAGCTGCAGGGTGAGCAGGACTTCGAGCTCGACCAGACCCTGCATGGCCTGTTCGCCGCCCAGGTCGAACGCAGCCCCGAGGCCCTGGCGCTGACCTTCGCCGGCCAGCACCTGAGCTATGCCGAGCTGGACCAACAAGCCAACCGCCTGGCCCGCGCCCTGCGCGAGCGGGGTGTTGGCCCGCAGGTAAGGGTGGGCCTGGCGCTGGAGCGTTCGCTGGAAATGGTGGTGGGCCTTTTGGCCATTCTCAAGGCCGGTGGCGCCTACGTGCCGCTGGACCCGGAATACCCCCTCGACCGCCTGCGCTACATGATCGAGGACAGCCGCCTGGGCCTGCTGATCGGCCAGCGTACGCTGCTCGACACCTTGGGCAAACTGCCAGCGGGCGTGGCCAGTTGGTGCCTGGAGGACGACGCAGCAACGCTGTCGGCCTGCAGCGACGCGCCTCTGGACAACCTCAACCTGCCGCAGCACCCGGCGTACCTGATCTACACCTCCGGCTCCACCGGCAAGCCCAAGGGCGTGGTAGTCAGCCATGGCGAAATAGCCATGCACTGCCAGGCGGTAATCGCCGACTTCGGCATGCGCAGCGATGACTGCGAGCTGCACTTCTATTCGATCAACTTCGACGCTGCCAGCGAACGTCTGCTGACGCCGCTGCTGTGCGGTGCCCGCGTGGTGCTGCGTGGCCAGGGTCAATGGGGCGCGGAAGAAATCTGCCAGCTGGTGCGCGAGCAGCAGGTGAGCATCCTTGGTTTCACCCCCAGCTACGGCAGCCAGTTGGCCCAGTACCTGGCGGGGCGCGGCGAGCAGTTGCCGGTGCGCCTGGTGATTACCGGTGGCGAGGCGCTGACCGGCGAGCACCTGCAACGTATCCGCGAAGCCTTCGCGCCGCAGCAGTTCATCAACGCCTACGGCCCGACCGAAACCGTGGTAATGCCGCTGGCCTGCCTGGCCCCCGAGACGCTGCCCGAGGACGCCGGCAGCGTGCCGATCGGCCGGGTGATCGGCGCCCGCACCGCCTACATCCTCGACGACGACCTGGCGCTGCTGCCCCAGGGCGGTATCGGCGAGCTGTATATCGGCGGCGCTGGCTTGGCCCAGGGTTACCACGACCGCCCAGGGCTGAGCGCCGAGCGCTTCGTCGCCGACCCGTTCAGCCACACCGGTGGCCGCCTGTACCGCACCGGCGACCTGGTGCGCCTGCGTACCGATGGCCTGGTGGAGTACATCGGCCGTGCCGACCAGCAGGTGAAGATTCGCGGTTTCCGCATCGAGCTGGGTGAAATCGAAAGCCGCTTGCAAGAGCATGCCGAAGTCACCGAAGCGGTTGTGGTGGCGCTCGACCTGCCAGGTGGCAAGCAGCTCGTCGGCTACCTGGTGTGTGCCCAGGCAGGCGCCGCTGCCAGCGCCCAGGCGCTGCTGCGCGATGCGGTGAAAGCCCACGCCCGCCAGCACCTGCCGGACTACATGGTGCCGGCGCACCTGGTGCTGCTCGAGCGCCTGCCGCTGATGGGCAACGGCAAGCTCGACCGGCGCGCCTTGCCCGCGCCGGACCTGGAGCAGGCGCGCCAGCATTACCAGGCCCCGACCAACGCGGTGGAAGAACACCTGGCGCAGGTCTGGCGCGAGGTGCTGAACGTTTCGCGCGTCGGCGTGCAGGACAACTTCTTCGAACTGGGTGGCGACTCGATCCTGTCGATCCAGGTGGTTAGCCGCGCGCGTCAGCTGGGCTTGCAGTTCACCCCGCGCGATTTGTTCCAGCACCAGACCATCCAGACCCTGGCAGCAGTCGTGCGCCAGGAGGCCGCGCCAAGCGGCGTCGAGCAGGGTGCTCGCACAGGTAGCGTCGGGCTGACGCCGATCCAGCACTGGTTCTTCGACAGTGACGTGGTGCAACCGCAGCACTGGAACCAGGCCGTGCTGCTGCAACTGCGCCAACCGGTGCAGGCCACCGAACTGGAGCGTGCCCTGGATGCACTGGTACAGCACCACGACAGCCTGCGCCTGCGTTTCACCCAGGTGGCTGGCCGCTGGCAGGGCGACTACGACCAGCCGGGCGCGCAGCCGTTGCTGTGGAGCGCGACGGTCGCCGACCTCGACGATTGCCAGGCGCTGTACACCGATGTGCAGCGCAGCCTCGACCTGGCAGAAGGCCCACTGCTGCGTGGCCTGCTGGTCAGCGACGGCCAGGGTGAGCAGCGCCTGCTGCTGGCGATTCACCACCTGGTAGTCGATGGCGTCTCCTGGCGGGTATTGCTCGAAGACCTGCAAGCGCTGTACCGCGGCGAAAGCCTGGCCGCCAAGACCCACGCCATGGGCGACTGGGCCGCACGCCTGGCCAGCTATGCAGGCAGCGATTCGTTGCGTGACGAGCTGGGCTGGTGGGAAGACCAGTTGGCCAGCGTGCAGCACGAGCTGCCCTGCGACCACCCGCAAGGTGGCAACCTGCACCGCCACGCCCACACCCTGGCCATCGACCTGGATGTGGCGCAGACCCGGCAACTGCTGCAACAGGCGCCAGCGGCCTACCACACCCAGGTCAACGACCTGCTGCTGACCGCGCTGGCCCGCACCCTGGGGCAGTGGAGTGGCCACGGCGATGTGCTGGTGCAACTGGAAGGCCATGGCCGCGAGGAACTGTTCGAAGACATCGACCTGACCCGCAGCGTCGGCTGGTTCACCAATGCCTACCCGCTGCGCCTGAGCCCGGTGGCCGGTGACGACGATGCAGCCCGCGCCGCCTCAATCAAAGGCATCAAGGAGCAACTGCGCCAGGTGCCGCACAAGGGCCTGGGCCATGGCGTGCTGCGCTACCTGGCCGACAGCGCCGGGCGCGAGCGCATGGCTGCGTTGCCCCAGGCACGCATCACCTTCAACTACCTGGGTCAGTTCGACCAACAGTTTGACGCCAAGGCGCTGTTCCAGCCGCTCGATGCACCTACCGGCCTTGCCCATGACCTGGACGCGCCGCTGCCCAACTGGCTCAGTGTCGATGGCCAGGTGTATGGCGGCGCCTTGCAACTGCGTTTCACCTTCAGCACCGATCGCTACGCCGTGGCGACCATCGACGCCCTGGCCGAGGCCTATCGCCGCGAGTTGTTGGCGCTGGTCGAACATTGCCTGGCCGAGGGTAACGGTAGCTTCACGCCCTCGGACTTCCCGCTGGCGCAACTGACCCAGGAGCAGATCGATGCCTTGCCGGTACCCGCCGCGCAGATCGAGGACGTCTACCCGCTGACGCCGATGCAGGAGGGTTTGCTGCTGCACACGCTGCTGGAACCTGGCACCGGCATCTACTACATGCAGGACCGCTACCGCATCAACAGCGCCCTCGACCCACAGCGCTTCACCGCTGCCTGGCAGGCCGTGGTCGCCCGCCACGAGGCCCTGCGCGCCTCGTTCAGTTGGAATGCCGGCGAGGCGATGCTGCAGATCATCCACAAACCGGGCAACACGCCGGTGGACTACCAGGACTGGCGCGAGCTTGACGACACCGCCCAGGAAGCGCGCCTGCAAGCGTTGCACAAGGCCGAGCGCGAGGCCGGTTTCGAGCTGTTGCGCGAGGCGCCGTTCCACCTGCGCCTGGTGCGGGTGGCCGACGAGCGCTACTGGTTCATGATGAGCAACCACCACATCCTGATCGATGCCTGGTGCCGCTCGTTGCTGATGAACGACTTCTTCGAGCTGTACCAGGCCCTGGGCGAAGGCCGCCAGGCGCAACTGCCGGTGCCGCCGCGTTATCGCGACTACATTGGCTGGCTGCAACGCCAGGACCTCAACGAAGCGCGTGGCTGGTGGCAGGCCAACCTGGCCGGTTTCGAGCGCGCCACGGCGATCCCAAGCGATCGTCCGTTGCGCCACGACCACGTAGGCGACGGCATGGTGGTCGGCGATTGCTACACGCGCCTTGAGGTGAGCGATGGCGTTCGCCTGCGAGAGCTGGCGCAAGCTCACCAGCTGACCATCAACACCTTCGCCCAGGCGGCCTGGGCCTTGGTGCTGGCGCGCTACAGCGGCGAGCGCGACGTAGTGTTCGGCGTCACCGTGGCCGGGCGCCCGGTGAGCCTGCCGCAGATGCAGCGCACGGTCGGGCTGTTCATCAACAGCATTGCCCTGCGTGTGCAACTACCCGAGGCGGGGCAGGGCACGAGCGTGCGCCAGTGGTTGCAAGGCTTGCTGGACCGCAACATGCAACTGCGTGAATACGAGTACCTGCCGTTGGTGGCGATCCAGGAGTGCAGTGAACTGCCCAAGGGCCAGGCGCTGTTCGACAGCCTGTTCGTGTTCGAGAACGCCCCGGTGGAAACCGCCGTGCTCGACCATGCCCAGCACCTGAATGCCAGCTCCGACTCGGGCCGTACCCACACCAACTTCCCGCTGACCGCCGTGTGCTACCCGGGCGACGACCTCGGCCTGCACCTGTCGTTCGACCAGCGCTACTTCGACTACCCGACCGTCGAGCGGCTGCTGGCGCAGTTCAAGCGCCTGCTGCTGGCGCTGGTGGAGGGGTTCGAGGGTGACGTGGCCGAGTTGCCCTTGCTGGGCGCCGAGGAACAACGCTTCCTGCTCGAGGACTGCAACCGTACCGAACATGCCTACAGCCTGGAGCAGAGCTACGTGGCGCTGTTCGAAGCACGGGTCGCGGCGCACCCCGAGCGTATCGTCGCCCGCTGCCAGGAGGCGTCGTTCGACTACGCCGGGCTGAATCTCGCGGCCAACCGCCTGGGGCATGCATTGGCGGCGGCGGGGGTGGCGGTCGACCAGCCGGTGGCCTTGCTCGCCGAGCGTGGCTTGCCGCTGCTGGGCATGATCGTCGGCAGCTTCAAGGCAGGTGCGGGCTACCTGCCGCTGGACCCCGGCCTGCCGAGCGCACGCCTGCAACGTATCGTCGAGCTGAGCCGCACGCCGGTACTGGTGTGCAGCGCCGCGACGGCCCAGCAAGGGCGCCAGTTGCTCGACGAGCTCGGCGGCATCGTGCGGCCCAAGCTGCTGGTGTGGGAGGACGTGCAGGCCAGCAACGTGGCCAGCGGTAACCCCGGCATCCACAGTGCGCCGGACAACCTGGCCTACGTGATCTACACCTCGGGCTCCACCGGGCTACCCAAGGGGGTGATGGTCGAGCAGCGCGGCATGCTCAACAACCAGTTGAGCAAGGTGCCGTACCTTACGCTGGACGAGCAGGACGTGATTGCCCAGACCGCCTCGCAGAGCTTCGACATTTCGGTGTGGCAGTTCCTCGCAGCGCCCTTGTTCGGTGCCCGCGTGGAGATCGTGCCGAACGCCATCGCCCATGATCCGCAAGGGTTGCTGGCGCACGTGCAGGCCACCGGCATCACCGTGCTGGAAAGCGTGCCGTCGTTGATCCAGGGCATGCTGGCCAACGATCACCAGGCGCTGGATGGCCTGCGCTGGATGCTGCCGACCGGCGAGGCGATGCCGCCGGAGCTGGCTGCGCAGTGGTTGCAGCGTTACCCCAGGATTGGCCTGGTGAATGCCTACGGCCCGGCGGAGTGCTCGGACGACGTGGCGTTCTTCCGCGTCGATGCCGAGTCGACCCAGGGGAGCTACCTGCCGATCGGCACGCCGACCGACAACAACCGCCTGTACCTGTATGGCGAGGATCAAACTTTGGTGCCGCTGGGCGCGGTGGGTGAGCTGTGCGTGGCAGGCACCGGAGTTGGGCGTGGCTATGTCGGCGACCCGGTGCGTACCGCGCTGGCGTTCATCCCGCACCCCCACGGCGCGCCGGGCGAGCGCCTGTACCGCACCGGCGACCTGGCCCGTCGGCGCCCGGATGGTGTGCTCGAATACGTCGGGCGTATCGACCACCAGGTGAAGATTCGTGGCTACCGCATCGAGTTGGGCGAGATCGAAGCACGCCTGCACGAGCAGCCAGAGCTTCGCGATGCTGCCGTAGGTGTGCAGGAGGGGGTCAATGGCAAGCACCTGGTCGGCTACCTGGTCGCGCACCAGGGCGTGGACACCGCCAGCGACCTGCTCGACCAGCTCAAGCAGCGCCTGCGTGCAGAGCTTCCGGAGTACATGGTGCCGCTGCACTGGGGCTGGTTCGACAAACTGCCGCACAACGCCAACGGCAAGCTCGACCGCAAGGCGCTGCCGGCCATCGAGATCGGTGGCCAGCACAGCCAGGCGTACCTTGCGCCGCGCAATGAGCTGGAACAGACCCTGGCCGGTATCTGGGCCGATGTGCTCAAGGCCGAGCGGGTAGGGGTGCGCGACAACTTCTTCGAACTGGGCGGGCATTCGCTACTGGCCACGCAAATTGCCTCGCGGGTGCAGAAGCGCCTGCAACTGAACGTGCCGCTGCGGGCGATGTTCGAGTGCAGCACGGTGGAGGAGTTGGCGGAGTATGTGCAGGGGTTGCAGGGGAGTGCGTTGGACGAGGAGAAGGTCGACCGGTTGAGTGACCTGATGGCGGAGTTGGAGGGGCTTTGATCTGACGAGGGGCGCGATGCGCCCCTTTCGCGGGCTTGCCCGCGAATAGGGCCTTCAGCCGATCAGCGCTTCCCGAGAATCTTCCCAAGCATCTCTGGCCGCGGTGCCCCTTGCTGGCTCTGCAATTGCCCTTGCTCATCCAGATAGAAGATCGCAGGCGTAGCACCCAGGCCCATTTGCTCCATCAGTGCCTGGTTGGCGTCGAGCTTCTTCTGAACCGCAGCCGGAATGCTCTCCAGTGCTTTCAGCGTACTGGCCTTGCCGGCTTTCTCATGCTGCTCCAGGGCCTTGGCAGGGTCTTTCGCCGCCAGCAGCGCGGCGGACTTGCCTGGGCTGTCCGGGCGGATAATACCGACCATGATGTGGCGCAACTGCACCTTGCCCGCGTCGACCCAGGGCCGCGCCTGCTGCCAGAACATGTTGCAGTACGGGCAGTTGGGGTCGCTGAACACATAGAGGGTGCGGGGCGCGTCGGCCTTGCCGTCGGCGATCCAGGCGGTTTTTTCAAGATTGGCCCAGATCTCTTTGCTCATCGGTGCATACACCAGTTTTTCCAGCGGCTCGGCACTGAGGTCCTGGCCTTGCTCGTCGAACAGGCTGCCGACCAGCACGTGCTTGCCATCGGGCGTCAGGTACAGGGCGATGCCGTTGTTCTGGTATTCGGCGGCGTAGCCGCGCAGGCCATTAGGGGCATCGAAGCTGCCCTTGATCTTCGCACCCTTGGCCTCCAGTTGCTGGACCGCCTTGGGCAGGTCTTCGGCCTGTACCAGCGGCGCGGCCAGCAAGGCCAGGGTCAGGGGCAGCAGGGCATTCAATCGCATGTCAATTTCCTTGTGTTGCGGGGGCGGGCGCAGCGGCCCGTTCGAAAGGTTCCAGGGCTTTGTGCAGGCTGGCCCGCGACAACTCGCCCAGGTGACTGCCGATCAAGCGGCCGTCGGCGTCGTAGAACAGGGTGGTGGGCAGGGCCATGGAGCCGACCTGGCGGGCCAGCTGCCCGGTGCCGTCGAACAGCACGTGGTTCAGGCTCAAGCCGGTGGTGGCGAGGAAGGTGCTGACCATCTCCGGGCTTTCGCCCTGGTTGACGAACAGGAACGTCACATGGGGGTAGGCGTGCTGGGCCTTTTGCAGCACTGGCATTTCGCGCCGGCAGGGCGGGCACCAGGTCGCCCAGATATTGATGACCAGCGGCTTGCCCTGGTAGCTGTGCAAGGCCACGGCTTCGCCGCGGGCGTTGTTCAGGCTCATTTCCGGCAAAGCCGTGCCCTTGCCGTACAGGTGGCTGCCCAGGCTTGCGAGGCCCCAGAACAGCGCACCGCTGAACAATGCCCAGCCCAGCGGCCGACGCAGGCCGGGACGGCGCCAGTCCTGCCAAAGGGCCGCGACGACGATGCCCGCCAGGCCGCTCCAGGGGTGGAAGCCGCCGTCGCGAATGTCGATGACCTGTGCCAGCTCGTCGCGGTACATTGACCAGTACTCGATGACGAAGCCTGCGCGGGCGCACAGCAGGCCGATCAGGAACAGGTTGAACAGTGCCGACTCGGGGCTTTCGCCGCCGCGCCGGGCCACGCGCCAGCCAACCAGGCTGGCGATGCCCAGCGCGGCCAGCAACAGCAGGTGGTTCAGGGCCATGGTCAGTGGCCCCAGGGTCACGGTCAACATCAGCCTTGGCTCCTGGTCTGGGCCCAATGTTGCAGGAAGCCGGCGGCATCGATTTCGCCGGTAATGCGGCGGGCGCGGCGCTCCTCGCCTTCCGGGCCGACCCAGATCAGGCTGGGCGGGCCGGGCACCTGGTAGCGTCGCAGCAGTTCACGGCTGGCCGGGCTGTCGGCGGTGACATCCAGGCGCACCATGTGCACACCGGCCAGGCTGGCTTGCACATCGCCTCGGGCGAACACCTGTTTTTCCATGACCTTGCAGGCTACGCACCAGTCGGCATAGTAGTCGACCAGCACCCACTGGCCACGCGCCTTGGCGGCGTCCAGTTCACGTTGCAGGTCGGTGGGGTTGTTGACGGTGACCACATTGTCATGGGCGCTCGCCTGCGCAGGCGCCGCGCCACCGGTGAACGGTTGCAGCGGCTGCCACAGGTCGTTGCCACCGGCAGCGGCACCGACCAGCAGCAGGCCACCCCACAGGGCGCCGAGCAAGGGCAGGGCGCGCAGTGCCGGCAGGCGCTGCAAGGCCGGCCATGCAGCCCAGGCCAGGGCGATCAGCCAGGCGCCGGACAACGCCAGCAGCAGCGGTTCGGGCATCAGGGTACGCAGGGTGTACAGGGCCATGGCCAGGAACACGAAGCCGAACACACCCTTCACCAGGTTCATCCAGGCGCCGGGACGCGGCAGGTAGCGGTTGCCCACGGTCACCAGCAGCAACAGCGGCAGGCCCATGCCCAGGCCCAGGTTGAACAGCACCAGCCCCCCTTGCAGTACGTCGCCGCTCTGCGCGATGTACAGCAGGGCGCCGGCCAAAGGTGCGGTCATGCACGGCCCCAGCAGCAGGCCGGACAAGACACCGAGCAGCGCCGCGCCATACAGGTTGCCGCCGCGGGCGCCTTGGCCGGCGCGGTCCAGGCGGTCGCGCAGGGCGCTGGGCAGTTGCAGTTCGAAGGCGCCGAACATCGGCAGGGCCAGGATCACGAACAGCACCGCCAAGCTGGCAAGCAGCCACGGTTGTTGCAGCCAGGCTTGCAGGCTGGCGCCCAGCAGCGCGGCAATCACACCCAGGCCGGCATACACCAAGGCCATGCTCAGTACGTAGACTCCCGCCAGCAGCCAGCCGCGCCGGGCGCTGGCGCCATTGCCCAGGACCAACCCGGCGAGAATTGGCAGCATCGGCAGCGAGCATGGGGTGAAGGCCAGCAACAGGCCCAGGCTGAAGAACACCAGCAGGTTCCAGGCCAGGCTGGCTTGTTGCAGGCCGCTGGCGAGGGCCTGGTCGGCAGCCTGTTCGATGGCTTGACCAGCGGCCGTCGGCGCGGCTTGGCCGCCCAGGTCGATCACTGTGGTCTGTGGCGGGTAGCAAAGCCCTGCGTCCGCGCACCCCTGCCAGCCCAGGCGCAGTTGCCCTTTGGCCTCGGCCGGCAGCACCAGCTCGAGCTCGGTACGATAGATGGCGCTGTCACCGAAGAACTCGTCGTGATGGTTCAGCGCAGCAGGCAACTGCGGGTGCTGCTCAGCGGGGATGCCATCGAACTTCAGGCGCTTCTGGTAGAGGTAGTAGCCGTCCTTTATCTGGAAATACAGGCGCATTTCCCCAGACGGCAAGCGGTCGTGGCTCAGCATGAAGGCCTGGTCCACCGGCAGGAAATCCGACTTGGGGGCGAACGGGTTGGCCTGTAGCGGGCCGGCGAGCAGGAATGTCAGTAGAAGCAAGAAGATACGCATGTCTACGCCTTGGTAGTGCAATGATTGCGCCATATTGGGGCAGGTCGATTAACCGGAAATTAACCCTGTCCTACGGATCCTATCCTACGCCGTGCGGCAGCATTGGCCTTGGCTTCGATAGAATGGGTCATAATCCTCGCTTAATCAGCCCATGCTGCACTGGCACGATTCCCCACTGGAGACCCCATCCATGCACGTACTGCTCTGCGAGGACGATGACCTGATCGCCAGCGGCATCTGCGCAGGCCTCACCGCGCAGGGCCTGACCGTGGATCGAGTCGCCACGGCCGGGGCGGCCCAGGCACTGCTCAAGGTCGCGCAGTTCGATGTGATGATCCTCGACCGCGGCCTGCCCGACGAGGACGGCCTGAAACTGTTGCAGCGCCTGCGCCAGCAGGGTGACGCCTTGCCGGTGCTGGTGCTGACCGCCCGCGATGCGGTCACCGATCGGGTCGATGGCTTGCAGGCCGGTGCCGACGACTACCTGCTCAAGCCGTTCGACCTGCGCGAGTTGTCGGCACGCTTGCATACCCTGTTGCGCCGGGCAGCCGGGCGGGCGGTGAACTTCATCGAGCATGGCCCGCTGCACTACGACCCCAGTAGTTGCGAAGCCACCCTGGCGGGTCGCCCGGTGGACCTCTCGCGGCGTGAGCAGGCGCTGCTCCAGGCGCTGCTGCAGAACCCCGGTCGGGTATTGTCCAGTGAACAACTCAAGGATTGCGTGTACGGCTTCAGCGACGAAGTCGAGAGTAACGCTCTGAACGTGCATATCCACCACCTGCGCCGCAAGCTCGGCAACGGCATCGTCGAGACCGTACGCGGCCTGGGCTATCGCCTGGGGCCGGCGCAGGCACCGGAGGAGGTCGCGCCATGAGCCTGCGCGTGCGCCTGTCGCTGATCCTGGGCAGCGCCTTCATCCTGATCTGGGTGCTGGCGGCAGCCTGGATGCTGCGTGACCTGCGCCAGCAGATGATGTTCTCTCTCGACCAGCGCCTGGTGGCCTCGGCGCGCATGGTCGCGGGTCTGGTCGACCAGTTGCCCCAGCCACTCACCGCCAAGGGCCGCGAAGCACATTTCTCGGCCGACCAGTTCAGCGTGCCGGACGGCATGGCCTGCCAGGTCAGCTCGCTGCGTGGCGAGATCCTGGCCAGCAACCACAAGCACGACGGCAGCATGGACGATGAGCACAGCGGTTTCCGCGACCAGACCATCGACGGTGCCTCGTGGCGTACCTTTACCTACAGCCATGGCGATGTGCGCATCACTACTGCCGACCGCCACCAGGAGCGCGAGGCACTGAACCAGTCGATCCTGCTGGCGGCCTCGGCGCCGGTGCTGGTGGCCTTGCTCGGTAGCCTGGGCCTGGTGTGGATCGGCCTGGGCAAGGGCCTGGAGCCGCTCAACCGCATGCGCGATGCCCTGCGCAGGCGGCGCGCCGACAGTGTCGAGCCGTTGCAGGTGGCCGGCATGCCCAGCGAGTTGCAGCCGCTGCTGGAAACCCAGAACCAGCTGTTCCTGCGCATTGCCCAGACCATCGAGCGCGAGCGTCGCCTGACCGACGATGCCGCCCACGAGCTGCGCAGCCCGCTGACGGCGATCAAGACCCATCTTCAAGTGGCGCGCATGACCGATGGCGCGGTGCGCGAACAGGCCTTGGAGCATGCCGAGCAAGGTGCCGATCGCATGCACCGTACCCTTGAGCAGTTGCTGATGCTGGCCAGGGTCGAGGGCAGCCTGTCGTTCGACGATGGTGTGCAGTGCAGCGCCGAGCAGGTGGCCCAGCAGGCGGTGCAGGATGCCGGCGGTGGCGACAACCGGCGCATCGTGCTGCGTTTGCCGCCCGAGGCTACCCAGGTTTACCTGGGTATGCCGGCGCCGCTGGCGGTGGCCGCGCTGCGCAACCTGCTGGACAACGCCTTGCGCCATGGCGGCAACGAGGCGGTCGAGCTGGAGGTGCAGATGGTCGATGGCCAGGTCGGCTTCCTGGTGCGTGACCATGGGCCGGGGATCGCCGAGGAAGACCTCGAGCACCTTACCGAGCGTTTCTGGCGTAACAATCAAAGTGGCGGTTGTGGGCTGGGGCTGGCGATCGTGCAGGCGATCGTCCAGCGCTGCGCCGGCAGCCTGCGCTTCGACAGCCGCAGTGACGGGCTGCGGGTATGGCTGCAGGTGCCGGTACGTCCTTGAGCCCTCTAGCGCCAGTAGCGGCCTCTGCGCGGGTTTACCCGCGAAGAGGCCGACACAAATCTCCCGCCAAGCGCTAAATCCTCGCCTCACTCAAGCGTTTTCCAAGCGATGACTTCCCCGACACACCTCCGGATACAGGGACGTGGCGGGCATTCCTTCCTGCTTGCGAGGATTTTCCGATGTCTAACGTTTCCAGCCTTGCCCAGGCCCGCCCTGCGGCCGAGCCCCAGCCCCTGTACCACTTCGAGGACTCGGCCCTGCTGCTGCGCCAGCAACAGCAAGAGTCCAACGCCCGCAGCTACCCACGGCGCATTCCGCTGGCGCTCAAGCGCGCCCGGGGCCTCTACGTCGAAGACGTCGAGGGGCGCCAGTTCATCGACTGCCTGGCCGGCGCCGGCACTCTGGCCTTGGGCCACAACCACCCGGTGGTGATCGAGGCGATCCAGCGCGTGCTGGCCGACGAGCTGCCGCTGCACACCCTCGACCTGACCACCCCGGTCAAGGACCAGTTCGTTCAGGACTTGTTCGCCGTGCTGCCCGAAGCACTGCGCCGTGAAGCGAAGATCCAGTTCTGCGGCCCGACCGGCACCGACGCGGTGGAAGCGGCGCTGAAGCTTGCCCGCACCGCCACCGGTCGCAGCACCGTCCTGGCATTCCAGGGCGCCTACCACGGCATGACCCAGGGCGCGCTGAGCCTGATGGGCAGCCTGGGGCCGAAAAAGCCCATGGGCGCGCTGCTCAACAGCGGCGTACAGTTCATGCCGTACCCCTACGACTACCGCTGCCCGTTCGGTCTCGGTGGCGAGGCCGGTGTGCGGGCCAACCTGCACTACCTGGAAAACCTGCTGCTCGACCCGGAAGGCGGTGTGCAACTGCCGGCGGCGGTCATCCTTGAAGTCGTCCAGGGCGAGGGCGGTGTGATCCCGGCGGATATCGAGTGGCTGCGCGGTGTGCGCCGCATCACCGAGCAGGCTGGTGTGGCGATGATCGTCGACGAGATCCAGAGCGGCTTCGCCCGCACCGGGCGGATGTTCGCCTTCGAACACGCCGGCATCGTGCCGGATGCCGTGACCCTGTCCAAAGCCATCGGCGGCAGCCTGCCGCTGGCCGTGGTGGTCTATCGCGAATGGATGGACAAATGGACCCCAGGCGCCCATGCCGGCACCTTCCGCGGCAACCAGATGGCCATGGCAGCAGGTTCGGCGGTCATCAACTACCTGGTCGAGCACCGCATCAGCGAGCACGCCGAAGCCATGGGCCAGCGCCTGCGCGGCCACCTGCAACATTTGCAGCGGGACTACCCGCATTTGGGCGACATCCGCGGACGCGGCCTGATGCTGGGCGTGGAGCTGGTCGACCCGAGCGGCAAGCGCGATGCCCTGGGCCACCCGTTGGCGTCCCGGGAGCTGGCGCCGAAGGTGCAGCGCGAATGCCTCAAGCGTGGCCTGATCCTCGAGCTGGGCGGCCGTCATGGCGCCGTGGTGCGTTTCCTGCCGCCGCTGATCATCAGCGCCGAGCAGGTGGACGAAGTGGCCGACCGCTTCGCCCGTGCACTTCAGGCAGCGGTGGCTTCTGCGTAAGGCATGCGGGCTTGCCCGTGACGGGGGCGCGCCGCAAGTGGTGGCCCCGGCCACGGTAAATTTCCCCCGCTGGCTTACGTTCTAGCTGGGATAGAAGCCGCAGCTCGGCTGGAACGGATTAGAGGCGCAATGAGCATTTCCCGACGAGGATTCATCGCAGGCCTGGCTGTAGCGGGGGCGGCAGGCACCGCTGCCTATTACGCGCACAAGGAACTGACCCACGACCCGGAGGACGATATCGTCACCCCGGGCGAGGCCAGCGTGGAGTTGGCCGACTATGCCGGTCAGGTGCTGGCCGACAACCTGCGAGGCGTCTGGGATATCCGTTTCGAGGGCGTGGATGCCGGGCTGGAAGGCTTGCCACTGGAAGGCGTCGAAGTGTTCTTCGACATCGCCACCAAGGGCCGTGGCCTGCGCGGTTTCGTCGATACCGGCGAGCGTTTGCGCAAGGAAGGGCCGGTGGCCTATCGGGTGCTGGGCGACCTAGTCGGGGCGTCTTCGAGCGAGGTGCGCTGGCGCCTGCTGAGCAACAGCGGTGGCCCCGGCTACGAATGCGTGGCCAGCCTCGACGAGGTCTGGGGCAGTTTCGCCAACGCCGGCAGCGGCACCCTGAGTGGCCGCCTGTTGCGCCTGGATCGGCCCTTGACCCTGACCCTGCCCGACAGCCGCTTCGTCGCGGTCAAGCGCCTGTTCCCCGAGGCCCGCGAGCGCCTGCCCTACACCGAGCAGATGCAAGCCTGGGTGCTGAGCCCCGAACACCGATTGTTCCACCAGCTCTGGCACGCGACCCGCGACCAGTGGCACAAGATTCCCGAAGACAAACGCAACGCCTTGCGCGGCCTGGGCTGGCAGCCTGGCCCGCGTGATCGCGAGCGCGATGCTCGAGGCCTGCGCAAGCACCGCAACGGCTCGGGTATCGATTTTTTGTTCATGCACCGACACATGCTCGGTACCGCACGCAGCTTTCAGCCGCTGCCTTCGTGGCCACACTTTCCATTGCCGCAGCCGAGCGTGGAATTCGACCGAGTCGGCTTCGCTCGTTACTACGACAACCACGACGGCTGCTGTGTGCCGCCCAGCTGGCAGGCGCCGGGCGACGAGGCCTACGGTCAGTGGGTATCGGCGATAAAGGCCGGTGAGACCTACAGCAGCAATTTCCAGGTCTGGGAGTCGCAGTACCAGGACCCGGTGTACCTGTCGAAGCTGAGCCTGGGCGCGTTCGGCTCGGAACTGGAGATGAACCTGCACGATTGGCTGCACATGTGCTGGGCTTCGGTGCCTCGCGACCCCTCCAATGGCATTCCGGTGCCGTTCGCCCGCAACCCTGCCGATTTCGCCGCGCGCTGGTTCGGCCCGCAGAACGATTTTCTCGGCGACCCGTTCTCCTCCCATGTACACCCGGTGTTCTGGGGTTTTCATGGCTGGATCGACGACCGCATCGAGGACTGGTATCGCGCCCACGAGCGTCACCACCCAGGCCAGGTACAGCGTCTGGAGGTCAATGGCGTGAAGTGGTTTGCGCCGGGGCCTTGGGTGGAGGTCGACGACCCCTGGCTGGGGCCCGATACCCATGGGTGCAGCACTGTGCCGGGGACACTGCCGGGCAAGACGGTGGAGATGGACGTTGAGGTGATGAAGCTGGCGTTGCGCATCACCTTTGGCGATGAGGACGGTGTCCAGCCCTTGCTCGATCGGGTGCCACGCCGGCCCTGGTATGCGCGGCACCTGTCGTTGAAGAATATCGTTTCCTGATTTGATTGCAGGGCTTCGAATCTGTATTGGCCTCTTCGCGGGTAAACCCGCTCCCACAAGTACAACACTGCCCTTGAGAACAGCGCTGTACCTGTAGGAGCGGGTTTACCCGCGAAGAGGCCCGTGCAGGCGCTACAACTACTATTGCGCAGCCACCTGCCACCCACCCCCCAACGCCTTGTACAACGCCACGCTACCTTGCAACCGCGCCAGGCGCAGCTGCGCCTGCTGATCCAGCGCCTGGTACAGCGTGCGCTGGGTTTCCAGCACGATCAGCAAGGTCTCGGCGCCGGCCGCATAGCGCTGTTCAGCGAGCTCGAAGGCGATGCGCGCCTGGCGCACTTCCTCGTCCTGCCACTGCCGCTGGCGGTCCACGCCGGCGATCGCGTTAAGTGCCTTCTCCACATCGGCAAAGCCCGCCACGATGCTGGTGCGGTAGTTCTCCAGCAGCTCGTCCTGGACCGCCTTGGCCAGGTCGTGACCCGCACGGCGCTGGCCGTTGTCGAAGATCGGCGCGGTGAGCCCGGCGGTAAGGGTGTAGAACGGGCTGTCGAGCAGGTTGGCGAAGGTGCGCGCGCCGCTGCCCAGGTCGGCGCCCAGTACTACTCGTGGCAGCATCGCCGCCCTGGCCACCTGTACGTCGGCGCTGGCTGCGGCCAGGCGGGCCTCGGCGGTGGCGATGTCCGGGCGGCGGCTGAGCAGGTCGCTGGGTACGCCGCTGCCGATCTGCGGCCAGCGCAGGCTATCGATTGACTCATCGACTGCGGACAGTGACTGCACGGGGTCGCCCAGCAGGGTCGCGAGGGTCACGCGGTTGTCTTGCCATTGCTGCTCCAGCAGCGGCAGCTGGCGCTCTTGGGCGGCCACCAGGCTGCGCTGCTGGGCCAGCTCAAGGCGGGTGGCGGCGCCGGACTGCGTGCGGGCCTCCACAAGCCCGAGGACATCCCGGGCATTCTTCAGGTTCAGGCGGGCGATGCGTAGCTGTTCTTCCAGGGCCAGGTTGCGCAGGTAGCTGTCGGCCACCGCGCTGGTGAGGGTCAGCTCTACCGTCTGGCGGTCGAAACGGCTGGCGTCGAGGTTGAGCAGTGCGCTGTCGCGGGCGGCGCGTAGGCCGCCCCAGAAGTCCAGCTCGTAGCTGGCGCTCAGGCGGGTGCCGAACGAGGTACTGGTGCGATCACTGCTGCTGGCGTCGAGCTGGTTGTTGCCGTCACCTCGCAGCAGGCGCTGGCGGCTGCCGTCCAGGCCCAGTTGCAGTTCAGGCAGCAGCGGGGCGCCGGCGATCACGGCATTGGCCTGGGCCTGGCGTACGCGCGCGGTGGCGGCCGCCAGGTCGTGGCTGTTGTCGCGGGCGCGCTGTACCAGGCGGTCCAGTTCGCGGCTGGCGAAACCGCGCCACCAGTCGTGGTCTGGCAAGGGCAGGGCGGGGTCGCCCGGGCCTTGCCAGGCCGCAGGCGGGGTGAGGTCGGCGGCCGGCGGGGGGCTGGCGGAGCAGGCGGCGAGGGCGATGCTCAGGGTCAACAGGCTGATGCGTCTTGGCAATGTCATGGGCTACACGCTGGTAAGGGCTTTGACCGGGTCGAGGCGCGCGGCTTTTCGCGCCGGCATGAAACCGAACACCACGCCTGTGACCACCGCACAGGCGAAGGCGCCGAGGATGGCCGGCAGGGCGAAGGCCACGGCGATGCCGGCCAGCAGCAGGCTGGCACCAATGCCCAGGGCCAGGACGATGCCGGTGACGCCGCCGACCATCGACAGCATCACCGCCTCGGTGAGGAACTGGCGCAGGATGTCGCGCTGGCGCGCGCCGGTAGCCATGCGAATACCGATTTCGCGGGTGCGTTCGCGCACAGTCATGAGCATGATGTTCATCACCCCGATCCCGCCGACCAGCAGCGAAATCGCGGCGATCGCGCCCAGCATCAGCGACAGGCTGTTCTGGGTGCGCGCCTCGGCCTGGATCAGCGCGGCGTCGTTGGTCAGGTCGAAGTCCTTCTTGCCCTGGTGGCGCTTGCGCATGATGTGCTCGATGGCCTTTTCGGTCTCGGCCACGCGGCTGGAGTCGCTGGCGGCGATGATCACGTATTCGGGGTCGTGCTTGCCGAACAGGCGTGTGGAGGCTGCCGAATAGGGCACGACGATGCGCTCGTCGGCGTTCTGGTCGCCGGAGCTTGCGCCCTTGGCGGCAAGGATGCCGATCACCTGGAAGGGCACGTTCTCGATCAGCAGGTACTGGCCGAGTGGGTTGCCGCCCGGCGGCAGCAGTTTTTCCCGCACCTTGGGGCCGATCACCGCCACGGCGGCGCCGGCACGTTCGTCGGCTTCGGTGAAGTTGCTACCTTCTACCACCGGCCAGTTGAGAATCTGCGGGAAGTCGGTGTTGTTGCCGCCCACGTAGAACTGCTGGTTGTTGTTGCCGTGGCGCACCATCAGCTCGCCGCCGATCACCGGCATGATGCGCTGCACCTGCGGCAGCGCGGCGAGGGCGGCGACGTCGTCGAGGCTGACGATGCCACCGGGCTCGCGGGCCGTGGCGTGCTTGCCGCTGAGGTAAAGGATGTTGGAGCCGAAGGCAGCCATTTGCGCCATCACCTGGCGCTTGCTGCCTTCGCCCACGGCCAGCATCACCACCACCGAGGCCACGCCGATGACGATGCCGAGCAGGGTCAGTGCGGTGCGAAAGCGGTTGATCCACATCACTCGCCAGGCCGCCTGCAACGCCTCGACCAGCTCGCCTTTCCAGGCCCCGCGCAGGCTGGCGCCGCGGTCCAGGCGCTGGCGTACTTCGTCGGCCTGAAGGCCCGTTGCCGGCTCGCCAGCAGGCTGCTCGGCGGCCGAGTCGCTGATGATCAGGCCGTCACGCACTTCGACGATGCGCCGGGCGCGCGCGGCCACCTCGCGGTCATGGGTAATCAGGATGATCACATGGCCCTGGCTGGCCAGCTCGTCGAGCAGCGTCATCACCTCGGCACCGCTGTGGCTGTCGAGGGCGCCGGTCGGTTCGTCGGCGAGGATGATATGGCCGCCGTTCATCAGCGCACGGGCAATCGAGACGCGTTGTTGCTGCCCGCCCGACAGCTGGTGTGGGCGGTTGCCGGTGCGGCTGGCCAGGCCCAGGCGCTCGAGCAGGGCGTGGGCGCGGGCGTGGCGTTCGTCGGCAGGGATGCCAGCATAGATGGCCGGCATTTCCACGTTCTCCAGGGCTGAGCCTGAGGGAATCAGGTGGTAGCCCTGGAACACGAAACCGAAGGCTTCGCGGCGCAGCCAGGCCAGCTCGTCGTTGTCCAGCTCGGCCACGTCGCGGCCGGCGAAGCGATAGCTGCCAGAGGAGGGCCGGTCGAGGCAGCCGAGGATGTTCATCAGGGTCGACTTGCCGGAACCTGAAGCACCGACGATGGCGACGAACTCGCCGGGCCGGATGCTCAGGCTGATACCGCGCAGTACCTGGACCTCGGGGGAGTCCACGCCGCCATACACCTTGTGGATGCCGTCCAGCTCGATCAGCGGTGCGTTCATTCAACCTCCACTGGCGCCGGGGGCACCGATCACCAGTTGCTCGCCTTCGCTGAGGCCGTCGAGCACTTGGACCCGCAGCCGGTCGCTGAGGCCGGTGCGCACCTTGCGCTGCTCGATGGTGCCGTCGCGGGTCAGCACCTGGGCCAGGCGCAGGCCGTCGTCGGGGACGTCGTCCAGGGCTGCCAGAGGCGCGGTGAGCACCTGGCTGGCGCTGCCGGCGACGAAGAACACCTGGGTGGTCATCTCGGCCATCAGTGCGCCGTCGGGGTTTTCTACATCCAGCAGCACGGTGTACTGCACCACTTTGCTTTCGCTGCTGCCGCTGCCAGCACTGGCCGGGCTGCCGCCACCCTGGCTGGTCTGGTCCAGCGGCTTGGGTGGGATCGGCAGGATCTGCCGCACGGTGCTGGTCCAGCGGCGCTTGCCGCCGGCCAGGGTGGTGAAGTAGGCGTTCATGCCGGGTTTGACCTGGCCGATGTCGGCCTCGGATACCTGGGCCCAGACCGTCATTGGCGACAGCTTGGCGATGCGCAGGATCAACGGCGTCTGTTGCTGGGCGTTGAGGGTCTGGCCTTCGCGGGCATCCACCGCCACTACGGTGCCGCTCATCGGCGCGTAGATGCGCGTGTATCCCAGCTCCGCCTCGTCGCTGCGCAGGCTGGCCTGGGCCTGGCGGATCTGCGCCTGGTACATGTCGATGCGCGCCTGGGTCACCTTCACTTGGGCCTGGGCCTCCTGCACTTCCTCTTCGCGGGTAGCGCCGGCCTTGCTCAGGTCTTGCTGGCGGCGGTACTGCTGCTGGGCCAGCAGGTACTGGGCGCGCTGCTCGGCGAGCTGCGACTTGAGGTTCTCGATTGAGTAGCGCCCGGCATCGAGCCGCGCCTGCTGGGTGGAGGGGTCGATCTCGACCAGCAGTTGGCCCTGGCGCACTTCGTCGCCAACCTCCACGTGCAGCTTGCGGATCTGCCCCGAAGCTTGGGCGCCGACGTCGACGTAGCGTCGCGGTTGCAAGGTGCCCAGGGCGGTGACGCTGCTTTCGATATCGGCACGCGTCACTTGCACGGTGCTGACCGGCGGGGTGCCGAAGGGCTGGGCCTTCCAGGCCAGCAGGCAAGCCAGGGAAAGCAGGCCCAGGCCGCCGATGAGCAGGCGGCGAGGGGTGTTGGATGTGCGTCTCATACGAACTTCCAGCCAGGTGTGAGGGGCGCGCGTTGCCGAGTCGAGGCACGCACGGGGGCCACAGGTAAACGAAGCCCGGCAGGAGGGATTTAGCACCAGGGTAGTGCAGGGTGAAAACCCCGTGAAACAGGGGTGAAAATTCCCGGTGCTGGCCACTTGATTTCTCACGGTTTCGCGACAACTATCAAGAAAGACCCCCGCCAGGCGTAGCCCCGGCATCGCCTGCATGGGCGCCGTATGGTCAAGGAGCATTCCCCCGATACCTTGCTGCCAGGCCCCGACCATGCCGAACAAGACCCTGCGGATCCTGATCGCCGACGAGCACCCGTACCAGCGGCTACAGCTGGAGAAGATGCTCAACGGCCTGGGCTATTACCGAATCGCTCCGGTGGAAAGCTTCGATGACCTGCAACGCCTGGTGCAATGCGCCTTGCAGCCGTTCCACCTGCTGGTGGGCAATATCGAGCTGGGCAGCCACGCCGGGGTGGACCTGGCGCGGTTCTGCCGGGTCAGTACGCAGATCCAGCATGCCTTGCTGTACCACTCCCATCACCTGAAGGTGCCCAGCGTGCCGCAGACCGAGCGCCAGGCGGTGAGTATCAGCCTGCCGAACGCGCCGGACAGCGAGGCGCTGGAGTCTTTCATGGCGATCATCGATTCGCCGCAGCTGCTCGGGCAATTGCTGCTACCCGCCGCCAACGGGTCGACGGCGGGCTACCCCAGGCGGCGCTTGAACTTCGCGCACACGGTGTTCGGTCGCTCCAACTGACGCTTGCCCGGCACCTGCGCCAGGCATTTGGTATCCTCTGCGCCTTGCTTATTCGCGGAACCTGCCATGACTGCCAACACTACCGCCCGCGCGCCTCGCTTCAGCCGTAGCGACCACCGCACCCTGGGGCTGGCGGCGCTGGGCGGCGCGCTGGAAATCTACGATTTCATCATCTTCGTGTTCTTCGCCCTGACCCTCAGCCAGCTGTTCTTCCCGCCCGAGATGCCGGAGTGGCTGCGCTTGCTGCAAAGCTTCGGCATCTTCGTCACCGGTTACCTGGCGCGCCCACTAGGCGGCATCCTGATGGCGCATTTTGCCGACCACCTGGGGCGCAAGCGGGTGTTCAGCCTGAGCATCCTGATGATGGCCTTGCCGTGCCTGCTGATCGGGGTAATGCCGACCTATGCCGATATCGGCTACGCCGCGCCGTTGCTGCTGCTGGCCCTGCGCATTCTGCAAGGCGCGGCGGTGGGCGGCGAGGTGCCCAGTGCCTGGACCTTCGTCGCCGAACACGCGCCCGCTGGCCGACGCGGCTATGCCTTGGGCTTCTTGCAGGCGGGGCTGACCTTCGGCTACCTGCTCGGCGCCTTGGCGGCCACCTTGCTGGCGCAGGTGTTCACGGCGCAGGAAATCCTCGACTACGCCTGGCGCTACCCCTTCCTGCTGGGCGGGGTATTCGGGGTGGTGGGGGTGTGGCTGCGCCGTTGGCTGAGCGAGACGCCAGTGTTCCTGGCCCTGCGTGAGCGCAACGCGCAACCGGTGGCATTCCCGCTGCGCCAGGTGCTGAGCCGCCATCGCCAGGCGTTGATCCCCGCCGCACTGCTGACCTGCGTGCTGACCTCGGCGGTGGTGGTGCTGGTGGTGATCACCCCGACCGTGATGCAGCAGCGCTTCGGCATCGATGCGGCGCACACCTTCGCGTTGAGCAGCGTGGGTATCGTGTTCCTGAATATCGGCTGCGTGCTGGCGGGGCTGTTGGTCGACCGCATCGGCGCCTGGCGGGCCTTGATGATCTACAGCCTGGTGCTGCCGCTGGGTATCGGCGCGCTGTACGCGAGCCTGGTGGGGCAGTGGGGCTGGACCTGGCTGGCCTATGCCCTGGCCGGGTTGTCGTGTGGCGTGGTGGGGGTGGTGCCGTCGGTGATGGTCGGGCTGTTCCCGGCAGAAATCCGCGTGTCGGGGATTTCCTTCACCTACAACGTTGCCTATGCGCTTTGGGCGAGTACTACGCCGCTGGCACTGATTGCGCTGATGCCCTGGAGCCCGTGGGTGTGCGTGGGGTTCTGCGCGATCATGGGTGTGGTGGGGTGGTTGACGGCGCTGGTGTATGCCGAGTCGGTGCAACTGCGGGTCGAGGAGCGGGCCGTCGGCTGTTGAAGGCAGTGGGGCCGCTTTGCGGCCCTTTCCGACCGGTTCGGTGTCCTGACAAGGCCGCTCCCACGAGCGTTGTGTCATCCCGCTGCATGAAAAAGCCCCCAGGCCTTGCGGCCTTGGGGGCTTTTTCGTACAGCGCCGAAGTTACATGTTGGGGTAGTTCGGCCCGCCAGCGCCTTCAGGGGTGACCCAGGTGATGTTCTGGGACGGGTCCTTGATGTCGCAGGTCTTGCAATGCACGCAGTTCTGCGCGTTGATCTGGAAGCGCTTGTTGCCGTCTTCCTGGGTGACCACCTCGTACACGCCCGCCGGGCAGTAGCGCTGGGCCGGCTCGTCGTAGAGCGGCAGGTTGGTGGCGATCGGCACGTTCGGGTCGGTCAGTTTCAGGTGGCAGGGTTGTTCCTCTTCATGGTTGGTGCTGGAGAGGAATACCGAGCTGAGCTTGTCGAAGCTGAGCTTGCCGTCCGGTTTCGGGTAGTCGATTTTCTTCGAGTCTGCCGCAAGCTTCAGGCAGGCGTAGTCCGGCTTGGTGTCGTGCAGGGTGAACGGCAGCTTGCCGGCGAACCAGTTCTGGTCGATGTAGTTGAACGCGCCGCCCAGCAGCGGGCCGAACTTGTGCAGGGCCGGGCCGAAGTTACGGCTGGCGAACAGCTCTTCATGCAGCCAGCTGGCCTTGAAGGCGCTGACATAACCATTGAGCAGGTCGCCACCCTCGCTGCCGGCGAGCAATGCATCGGCCACGGCTTCGGCGGCGAGCATGCCGGATTTCATCGCGGTGTGGCTGCCCTTGATCTTGGAGAAGTTCAGGGTGCCCAGGTCGCAGCCGATCAGCGCGCCACCGTTGAAGACCATCTTCGGCAGCGAGTTCAGGCCGCCTTTGCAGATGGCGCGGGCGCCGTAGCTGATGCGCTTGCCGCCTTCGAGGTATTTGGCCATCACCGGGTGGTGCTTCAGGCGCTGGAATTCGTCGAACGGCGACAGGTAAGGGTTGGCGTAGGACAAATCGACGATCAGCCCGACCACCACCTGGTTGTTTTCCAGGTGATAGAGGAACGAGCCGCCGGTGTTCTCGGCGCTGACCACATCCAGCGGCCAGCCGGCGGTGTGCACCACAAGGCCTTGCTCGTGCTTGGCCGGGTCGATTTCCCAGATTTCCTTCAGGCCAATACCGTAGTGCTGCACGTCGGACTCATTGTCGAGGTCGAAGCGCTTGATCAGTTGCTTGCCGATGTGGCCGCGGCAGCCTTCGGCGAACAGGGTGTACTTGGCACGCAGTTCCATGCCAGGGGTGTACAGGCCGTCTTTCGGGTTGCCTTCGCGGTCGACACCCAGATCGCCGGTGACGATACCGCGCACCACGCCGTTTTCATCGAACAGCGCTTCCTGGGCGGCGAAGCCTGGGTAGATCTCCACGCCCAGGTTCTCGGCCTGCTGGGCCAGCCAGCGGCACAGGTTGCCCAGGGAAATGATGTAGTTGCCCTGGTTGTGCATGGTCTTGGGCACGAACAGGTCAGGAACCTTGGTGGCGCTGCCGGCATCCTTGAGCACGTAGATGTCGTCGCGCTTGACCTCGGTGTTCAGCGGCGCGCCGAGTTCTTTCCAGTCGGGGAACAGCTCGTTCAGGGCGCGTGGCTCGAACACCGCGCCGGAGAGAATATGGGCGCCGACCTCGGAGCCTTTCTCGACCACGCAGACGCTGATCTCGTTACCGGCTTCGGCGGCCTTCTGCTTCAGGCGGCAGGCGGCGGACAGGCCCGCCGGGCCTGCGCCGACGATGACCACGTCGAATTCCATGTATTCGCGTTCCACAGGTTCTCTCCTACTCAAGGCTCACGCTTTTGCTGATCTTATGGGTGCTGGTTGCACGTACGCGGCTGTAGCGCTGCCGGGGACGAACTACACCGTTTTATCTTGGCCGCGCATTATATCTACACTAGGTGGCGGGTCCAATACAAACGTTTGTTTGAATTTGCCGCAGCCCAGTAAACTCGCAGGAGGGGGGCCAAAGGCTGGCCGATTTGCTGTATTGACCGGATTGGGTGTTACGGTCAAGATACGAGCGGTTTTACGTTCGCCGTAGGCAGACCGTCGGGCGCAGGTGCACCCCTAAAGACCAGGCGTAGAGCAGGTATTTCAAGCCATCGGGCTTTTTGTAGTGGAGTCTACACGCCACCACAGGAAATGACCCGTGGGTTTTGCCCGCGCAGTCGTAGCAAGACTGATCGGTCACTGAAAATTTTCCTCGCCTCGCATCGTTTTTAGAGGTGTCCTTGTACCCACGCGCATTCGCCGGGCCTGCCCCAGGCGACATTCTTTTCACCGGAGAGTAACGAGGAATCCATGAAGGTTCTTGTAGCTGTCAAACGAGTGGTCGACTACAACGTCAAGGTTCGCGTCAAGGCGGACAACTCCGGCGTCGACCTTGCAAACGTCAAGATGTCCATGAACCCCTTCTGCGAAATCGCCGTGGAAGAGGCCGTGCGCCTGAAAGAGAAAGGCGTCGCCACTGAAATCATCGCTGTTGCCGTCGGCCCGACCGCCGCTCAGGAGCAACTGCGCACCGCACTGGCACTGGGTGCCGACCGCGCCATTCTGGTCGAGAGCAGCGACGAGCTGAACTCCCTGGCCGTGGCCAAGGCGCTGAAGGCCATTGTCGACAAGGAGCAGCCGCAACTGGTGATCCTCGGCAAGCAGGCCATCGACAGCGACAACAACCAGACCGGCCAGATGCTGGCCGCGCTGACCGGCTACGCCCAGGGCACCTTCGCCTCCAAGGTCGAAGTGGCTGGCGACAAGCTGAATGTCACCCGCGAGATCGATGGCGGCCTGCAGACCGTCGCACTGAACCTGCCGGCGATCGTCACCACCGACCTGCGCCTGAACGAGCCGCGCTATGCGTCGCTGCCGAACATCATGAAGGCCAAGAAGAAGCCGCTGGAGACCGTGACGCCAGATGCGCTGGGCGTTTCCATCGCCTCCACCACCAAGACCCTGAAAGTCGAAGCGCCGGCTGCCCGCAGCGCCGGTATCAAGGTCAAGTCGGTGGCCGAACTGGTCGAGAAGCTGAAGAACGAAGCGAAGGTAATCTAAATGACTATCCTGGTTGTCGCTGAACACGAAGCCGGCGCCGTTGCCCCGGCTACCCTGAACACTGTCGCCGCTGCTGCCAAGATTGGCGGCGATATCCACGTGCTGGTCGCGGGCCAAGGCGTTGGTGGCGTTGCCGAAGCCGCTGCGAAAATCGCCGGCGTCGCCAAGGTGCTGGTGGCCGATAACGCTGCCTACGCCCACGCCCTGCCGGAAAACGTAGCGCCCCTGATCGTCGAGCTGGCCAAGGGCTACAGCCACGTGCTGGCCCCGGCTACCACCAATGGCAAGAACATCCTGCCGCGCGTTGCTGCGCTGCTGGACGTCGACCAGATCTCCGAGATCATCGCTGTTGAGTCCGCCGACACCTTCAAGCGCCCGATCTACGCCGGTAACGCCATTGCCACCGTGCAATCGAGCGCTGCGGTCAAGGTCATCACCGTGCGTACCACCGGCTTCGACGCCGTGGCCGCAGAAGGCGGTTCGGCTGCCGTTGAAGCGGTCGCTGCTGCCCACGATGCCGGCAAGTCGGCGTTCGTTGGCGAAGAGTTGGCCAAGTCCGACCGCCCAGAACTGACCGCTGCCAAGATCGTCGTCTCCGGCGGCCGTGGCATGGGCAACGGTGACAACTTCAAGCACCTGTACACCCTGGCCGACAAGCTCGGCGCCGCTGTAGGTGCCTCGCGCGCTGCGGTCGACGCAGGCTTCGTGCCCAACGACATGCAGGTCGGCCAGACCGGCAAGATCGTCGCGCCACAGCTGTACATCGCTGTCGGTATCTCTGGCGCGATCCAGCACCTGGCAGGCATGAAGGACTCCAAGGTGATCGTCGCGATCAACAAGGACGAAGAGGCGCCTATCTTGCAGGTGGCCGACTACGGCCTGGTCGCCGACCTGTTCGAAGCGGTTCCAGAGCTGGAAAAGCTGGTCTGAACCGACTGCTTCACTTATAAAGAAGCCCGGCCCCTGTGAAGGGGTCGGGCTTTTTTATGCGTCAACCCGTTGTATGGACCAAGGAGTGAACCATGGAATTTCGCGCAAGGCTCAGGGCCGTGGCCTGGTCGATGGCCCTGCTGTCGCCAGTCGCGATGGCTGCTGGCAAATGCGAAAAGCTGGTGGCCACCGGCAGCCCGGATGCGCCGCCGTATTCCTGGCAAGACCCGCAAGACCCCAAGCACCTGATCGGCGCCAACGTCGACCTGCTGCGCCAGGCTGCCCAGGAGCTGGGCCTGAAGCTCGAGGTATTGCATGTCGGTCGCCGCGACCAGGCCTTGGAAGAAGTGCGCAGCGGGCGCATGGACCTGCTGCTCGACACCCCTTTGCAGACCACCCAATTGACTGCCCTGGACTACATCCATCCGCCCTTGCAGCTCAACGAGTACCTGGTCTGGACCCGTCACGACTCGCTTGTGGACTTCGATGGCCCGGCAGACCTGGCCCGCTACCAGGGCAGCGTCTCGGAAAAGGCGCGGCTGACCCCGGCCTTCGAAGCGTTCGCCAAGTCCCAGCTGAAACTGGTGCCGGCACAGAACCTGACCCAGGCCTTCCAGAAGCTGGTATTGGGCCAGGTCGACTACGTGCTGGCCGGGCGCTACTCGGGAATGGCCATGGCGCAGACCCTCGGTGTAGGCAAAGACCTCGTCACCCGGGGCCTGCCGGTCGATCGCCCCGGCTTGTACCTGGCGCTTTCGCACAACTCGGCCTGCAACGATGCCTGGTTACGTGGGCAATTGGCGAAAAAACTGACAGAATTGCCGACCTCCGGAGCGTCCGAGGCCGTGTTGCAACGCAATGTCGAGCGCTGGAAGGCGCAGATGCAGGCGCCTGCGGACGCCCCCAAACAGTAGGAAGAGTGCGTGAGAATCCAACCCCTGATCCTTGTCCTGGCCGTGCTTGGCCTGGCGGGCTGCGCCAACGACCCGGCGCCCCATGAGCAGATGCGACTGTCCGAGCAGGCCCTGGAGCAGGCCAAGGCGGTCGGCGCCACCGACCAGGTGCCTGAGATGAAGCTGGCTGAAGACAAGTTCGCCCGTGCCAAGTCCAACCTGGCCACCGAGGACTACCGCGATGCGCGCATGCGCGCCGAGCAGGCCGAGCTGGATGCGCGGCTGGCCGAAGCGCGGGTGCTGACCGAGAAGAGCGAAGAGCAGCTTGATCTGTTGGAGTCGCGGGTCAAGCGCCTGCGCAAGCAGCTGGAGGCGCAGCCATGATGCGTAGTAAGTCGATGGCGGCCCTGGCGTTGCTGGCGCTGGTCGGGTTGCAAGGGTGCGTCAGTCAGCGCAGCGAGTCGTCGCTGGATGAGGCTAATGCTGCGTTCCAGAAGGTCAAGGACAACTCCGAGGTGCTGCGCAGCGCGCCGCGCGATGTGATCCGTGCCGGTGAGTCCCTGGGGCGTGCCGAGCGGCTGTCGGGCTACCTGGGCAGTGGCGCGGATGTGCGGCACTACGCCTACCTGAGCCAGCGCTACAGCGAAATCGCCGGCGAGCACGCCAAGCTGGCCGCGAACCAGGCGCGCCTGACCAAGCTGGAGATGGAGCGCCAGCGCCTGCAACTGGCACTGCGCGAGGCCAAGCTCGCCAGCGTGCAGCAGCAGGGCAAGTGGGTCGAGTCGCAGATTGCCGCCCTGGCCTCCGAGCAGACTGACCGTGGCCTGGTGATGACCTTGGGTGATGTGCTGTTCGACACCGGCCAGGCCGACCTCAAGAACTCGGCGAGCCGCACCGTGCTCAAGCTGGTGCAGTTCCTCCAGCTCAACCCCCGTCGCGTGGTGCGCATCGAGGGCTACACCGACAGCACCGGTAACCCGCAGGACAACCTGCGCTTGTCCCGTGACCGTGCCCAATCGGTGGCCGACATGCTGGTCGACCTCGGCATCAACGACAAACGCATCCAGGTCGAAGGTTATGGCGACCAGTACCCGCTCGAGGCCAATGCCTCCGAGCGGGGCAGGGCGCAGAACCGTCGAGTGGAAATCGTGTTCTCCGACGAGAAAGGCAAGCTCGCGGCGCCACGCTAGGTCACTGCGGCGACCGACAAGGCCGCTCCCTCGGGTATCTCTGGATGCCTGGCGGAGCGGCCTTGTGCTGTCTGCGGTGTGGCTTTGTTCACAGAGGTGCTATCACGCGACTGTAATGTCGACTATTCTCGAATCTGTCCCAGTACACTTGGTAACTGTTACGGTATTCTGTCTCGATCGACAAGAACAAAGACCCCTCGTGTTTCGAGAATCGCCATGACCAACCTGCTGTTGTACCAGCGCATTGCCCAGCAACTGGCCGATGACATCCGTCAGGGTGTCTACCAGCCAGGCGAGCGCGTGCCCTCCGTGCGCAAGATGAGCGCCCAGCTCAATGTCAGCCATGCCACGGTGTTGCAGGCCTACGCCAACCTCGAAGACCAAGGCCTGATTCGCGCGCGCCCGCAGTCGGGCTACTACGTGCACCAAACCCCGGCGCTGACCGCGCAAACGCCGGATATCGCGCGGGTCGAGCGCCCTGGCCTGGTCACTCGGGCGAGCATCATCCAACAGGTGCTGACCGAGGCCCGCCGCGACGGCGTTTTCCCCTTCGGCGCTGCGGTGCCGCACGTCGACTACCTGCCGGTGCGAGCCTTGCACCAACAAATCTCCAAGGTCACCCGTTTCCACAGCCCGCGGGCCTTCAGCTACATGTTCAGCCCGGGTTTCGAGCCGCTGCGCAGGCAGATCGCCATTCGCATGCGCGATGCTGGCGTGCTGGTCGACACCCGTGAAGTGGTGGTGACCCATGGTTGCGTCGATGCGTTGCAGATGGCCTTGCGCGTGCTGACCCGGCCGGGCGACCTGATCGCCGCCGAATCGCCGGCCTACTATGGCTTGCTGCAATTGGCCGACCTGCTGGGCTTGAAGGTCATCGAGATTCCCAGCGACCCGTCCACCGGCATCAGCCTCGAGGCGTTGCAGCTGGCGGCCAACCAATGGTCGATCAAGGCCTTGGTGTTGACGCCGCGGCTGAGCAACCCGCTGGGCGGCACCATGCCCGAGGAGCGCCAGAAGCAACTGCTGCGCCTGGCCTCGGATTTCGATATCCAGGTGGTCGAGGACGACGTCTATGGCGAGCTGATGTTCGAACAAGGGCGAACCAAGGCGCTCAAGGCCTTCGACCGGTTGGACCGGGTGATCTACTGTTCGAGTTTCTCCAAGACCTTGTCGCCGGGTGTGCGGGTCGGCTGGCTGATTGCGGGGCGTTACCAGGAAGAGATCCAGCGTCTGCAGACCTTCACCACCCATTCGGCGTGCAGTGTCACGCAAATGGCCGTGGCGGCTTACCTGGAGAACGGCGGCTACGACCGCCACCTGCGTTACATTCGTCAGGAGTACCGCAAGAACCTCAGCGCTTATCAGTTGGCGGTGCAGCAGCACTTCCCCGAGGGTACGCAGATGACGCGACCCAGTGGCGGCTTCATTCTATGGATCAGTTTGCCGGGGCGGGTCAATACCCAGGAACTGCACGTGCGTGCGCTGGAGCAGGGCATCAGCATTGCGCCGGGGCTGATCTTCAGCAATACCGAGCAGTTCAACCATTGCATCCGCTTGAATTGCGGCATTCCATGGAGCCGAGAGGCTGAGCGTGCAGTGATGACCTTGGGGTTGCTGGCGCACCAATTGTGCCGCGAGTCTGCCAGTCCATTGTTCTAGGTTTTTTTGGAATCAGCTGTCGCTCGGCGAGTGGGCGCTTATGGGCAGTGTGCGCCTGCCTTGCGTGGGTGGAATCGTAGTGCGTACATTTTTCATACAAAAGCTAGGCTTGTCAGATGCCGGGGAAAGAGGGAGCATGCGCGTTTTATGGCCTGATCTCGGTACCTATGAACCTGTTGCGTCCCGTTGCCTTGGTGCTCTGCATGGCGTTGTCCTGGTTGCCAGGTGGCGTGGTGCAGGCTGCGCAGCCGCAGCCCAAGGCCGAGGTTGTTCAGGGCAAGACGGTCAAGCCTGCCGTCAAGGCGCCAGTAAAGGCCGCGGCGAAACCTGCGGCCAAGCCTAAGCCCAAGCCCCAATCCAAGACCAAACCCGCCGCCAAAAACCGGGCGAGCAGCAAGCCGCTGCCTTCGCCCAAGGTCGACCTGAGCCTGCCTGCCGACATGGTCAGTAACCTCAAGCCGGATGTCGGCGATACGCCTGTGGGGCGCAAGCCATTGTTACCTGCCATGTTCCCGCAGAATCCTGTGTCCGATGACAGCCCCTTCCAGCTCAACGGGCGCCTTATCAGCAACGAAATGCAGTTGCAGATGCGCAACGACAGTCGTCGTGATGTCGATGGTGCGGCAATCGATTTTGAATTTCGCAACTGACTGTTCGGTCATTGTTCCTTTCCTGGTAACGGTAATTTCAAACGCCTGTTTGAGCGGTTAGTATCCAGGGTGTTCGTCACGTTTTCTTCATGAGGTCCTGTTGTCATGAATTGCCGCGAGGGCTGCGGTGCCTGCTGCATTGCCCCATCCATCAGCTCACCGATTCCCGGCATGCCCCAGGGCAAGCCTGCCGGTGAGCGTTGCCTGCACCTTTCCGTGGAAAACCTTTGCGCTCTGTTCGGCAAGCCCGAGCGGCCAAGTGTATGCGGTGGGTTCAAGGCTGATCCGGATGTCTGTGGCCAAGACCGCGATGACGCCATCCGTATCATCGGTTGGCTGGAGCGCATGACGGCGGCGTGACGGGCTGGGTCTTCGATAAAAGGAACAAGACGATGAGATCGATCAAGCGAATTGCACTGCTATGTGGCCTGGGTGTCGCGCTGGCGCCGACGGCCTGGGCCGAGAACTGGCAGGTGGCCAAGGACGAGGAGGGCATCCAGGTGTCCTTGAGTGAAGTGCCGGGCTCCAAGTACAAGGCCTACCGCGGTGTGACGGTGATAAAGGCGCCGTTGGCCAGGGTCAAGGCGTTGCAGGAGGATGTGGTGGGTGCCTGCAAATGGATACACGAGTGCAAATCGCAGAAGCTGCTCAAGCACGAGGGCGACCAGAGCTGGACCTACACCCAGTTCAATACGCCCTGGCCGGTTACGCCAAGGGATTCGGTCCTGCATGTGACCACGGTCGAAGAGGCTGATGGCAGCCTGCTGCGAAAGCTGGAGGAGGCGCCCAAATACCTGCCGGAGGCCGAGGGTTACGTGCGTGTGTCCAGGGTGCAGGGCTTCTGGAAACTGGTACCCAAGGGTGATAGTACCGAGGTGACTTACCAGGTGCACACCGAGCCAGGCGGTAGTGTGCCGTCGCTGATAGCGAACAAGTTCGTGGTGGATGCGCCGTTCAATACCTTGAAAGCCTTGCGAACGCTGGCTGAAAAGCCCTGAGGCTGAGTACTGCAAACGAAAAAGGCCGCCCGAGGGCGGCCTTTTTCATGCGTTCGGCGCGAGGCTTACTTGCGGTCTTTCAGGTCGGCGATGTCGCGTTGCGCTTCGCCGGTGTACAGCTGGCGCGGGCGGCCGATCTTGTACGGGCCGGAGAGCATTTCCTTCCAGTGCGAGATCCAGCCCACAGTACGTGCCAGGGCGAAGATCACGGTGAACATGCTGGTTGGAATGCCGATCGCCTTGAGGATGATACCCGAGTAGAAGTCTACGTTCGGGTACAGCGAGCGCTCGATGAAGTACGGATCGGTGAGGGCGATCTCTTCCAGGCGCATGGCCAGTTCCAGCTGCGGGTCGTTCTTGATGCCCAGCTCGCTGAGCACTTCGTCGCAGGTCTGCTTCATCACGGTGGCGCGCGGGTCGCGGTTCTTGTACACGCGGTGACCGAAGCCCATGAGCTTGAACGGGTCGTTCTTGTCCTTGGCCTTGGCGATGAACTTGTCGATGTTCGAGACATCGCCGATTTCATCGAGCATGGTCAGGACGGCCTCGTTCGCACCACCGTGGGCAGGGCCCCACAGTGCGGCGATACCGGCGGCGATACAGGCGAACGGGTTGGCACTGAGGAGCCCGCCAGGCGCACGGTGGAGGTGGAAGCGTTCTGCTCGTGGTCGGCGTGGAGGATGAAGCTGGCAGCCCTCGCCCAAGGTGCCGGCCAGTACCAGCACCGGCACGCCATGGCGCTTGGCGACCCGCGCCACACCCAGCGGTGTCTTGCCGCGCAGG